>JBARRC010000167.1:0-1503 GCA_049644045.1 Phycisphaerae bacterium | reverse complement strand
CGTCATCAAACGCTGCCGAGATCGCTACCCATACATGCACGACCCACGGGACGAGCTACGCGCGGCGCTCCAAAAAACGTAAGTGCCTGCCAAGACGGAAGTTGCCAACGGCAGTGCCATTCGTATGGTGTCCCCCGATTTTGCCGATTTTGTCCGGTCAATAACATGCAAAGCCTGTTCTCCGACCCGCAGGTTTTGCACAGGGACATGGTGGCCGAGGTGCCGCATCCGACAATTGGCACGCTCCGGCTTGGGGGAATTCCCATCAAGTACTCCGAAACACCGGGAACTGTTCGCCTTCCCCCACCACTGCTTGGTGAGCACACGGACAAGATATTGACGGATGTGTTGGGGTATCCGCAGGATAAGATCGCTGCATTGAGGCAGCAAGGAGCGATTTAGGGAAGTTGTCAGTTGTCAGTCAGCAGTTCTATGCCGTCTTCCGTACTGACAACTGGAAAAAGGGGACGCAGCTTGTTTTTGCTATACAGCCTCTCATAAGTAACAGGACATGATGCCTATGTAAAAGGCTGTAGGTAGCCGCGAATCTGATCAGGGCGACGCTGCATACTTCGGAATACGCGGGTCAGTGTCGCATTGAGTTCCCCAGCATCGGCGAAGTACCTGTTGTGCGTACCGGTGATGCGCGTGTGATGCCAGAGACGCTCGGTCGCGTTGAACTCTGGTGAATAGGGTGGCAGATTGAAGACGGTCCACCACGATCGGTTGGCCGCAAACCAATCCCACACATGCGCGTCCTTATGATAGGACGCATTGTCTTGTACCCAGAAGACGGGACGCGGATAGTACTGTCGGGCCACCTGCTCCAGAAAGTCCAAGTATGTCTCGGCGTTGAATACGCTATCGCGCCGATAGAGAAACCGGGCCGAGTGAATCTCGACGCAGCCAAAGACCTTCACGCTCCGACGTTGCCCGGTGACCGGAACCTCCGGCTGCACCCCACGCCTCGCCCACGTCGCGTGCAGGGTAGAATCCTGCCGGAAGGAGGCTTCGTCGCTATGGATCAGCGCTGCGCCTTGCGCTCGGGCGTTTTTTTTAGATTGGGATAGGTATAGCGGTGCCAGCGGTCCTGCTCCTGAACGTTGGCACGGGCCAGCTTGCGCTTGGGTCGTTGCACGGAGAAGCCCAGTTGATGCAGAAGTCGGCACACGTGGGACGGATGATAGGCGATGCCAAACTGCTCGTGAATGACCTGGCCAATCATCGGAGTCGTCCACACACCCGAGAGGTAGCCATAGGCCAGTGGCCCACTGTCGATGATATCTTCCAACGTCTGCTTGTTTGCCGGCGTCAGTGCCGGAGGGCGACCAGGACGATATCCCTCAAGCAGGCCATCATAGCCGAACTGCTCGTAGTTCCTCAGCCACTCGCTGACACGGGATCGCGGCGTCTTGAGCACCGCTGAAACCTGTCCGCTGGTGTGGCCGTCATTGTTCAAAAGCACGGCGTGAATCCGCTTTGCGACGCGATAGGCCCCATCCC
>JBARRC010000166.1:0-6024 GCA_049644045.1 Phycisphaerae bacterium | reverse complement strand
CGTGATGCCTAAGTCCGAACTGGCAGACATCAACGAGGAAACCGAAGCACGTGGTGGTGAACCGGCCAAGGGCAAGAAGCCGAAACCCGCCTCGGCGACCGCGCTCTTGCTTGGGATCACCAAGGCCAGCTTGTCGAGCGATTCGTTTATTTCGTCCGCTTCGTTTCAGGAGACGACGAAGGTGCTTACGGAGGCTGCGCTGGGCGGCGTCTCCGACGAGTTGCGTGGGCTGAAGGAAAACGTCATACTGGGGCACCTGATACCGGCCGGGTCCGCGTTCGTGCAATACCAGCGCATACGGGTCAAGCAGATTGGCGAGCCGATGCCGGTGCTGGCGGATATACCTGCGGAAATGGTGATCGGGGGTGCTGTGCCCGAGAGCCCGTCCGTCTTCCAGCCGTGGCCGATCGGTGTTGCGGGCTTGGTTTCGGGAGAGGGGCTACCGAGGTCAGATGAGGTTGAGCAGGCGGGGACATCATCCAGTAGTGTGGGCGTCGTTGAACCTCATACTCCGAACGTGTAGTCTCGGCGGAGCTGTTCAAACGTCACGTGTGAAAGCGTGCTATAGTGATTGAGGAGACCCATGCCAACGATTAATCAGCTAGTGCGCCGGGGACGTAGAAAGGTCGAGAAGAAGTCCAAGGTTCGTGACCTCGACCAATGCCCGCAAAGACGGGCCGTCTGCCTGATCGTCAAGACGCAAACCCCCAAGAAGCCGAACTCGGCGCTGCGTAAGGTGGCTCGTGTGCGTCTGACGAATGGCAAGGAGGTGACCGCGTACATTCCCGGCATCGATCACAATTTACAGGAACACTCGATCGTGCTCGTGCGCGGCGGCCGGGTGCGTGATCTTCCCGGTGTGCGGTACCACGTGATTCGTGGCGCGCTGGATGCCGCCGGTGTCGAGGGTGACAAGGAGAACCGTCCGCGTAACCGCAGTCGCAGCAAGTACGGCGTGAAGCGACGCAAGTAACGGTGGCGCGGATGGCGCGTACGCGTTGTACCCGAATGGGATGATGATTTACATGAGGTCGGGCGATTCGAAATTGTCGTTGCCATTCGTCGGCTCCCCGGCGTTGGCACGTTTGCGCGTGTTGCCGGTGGCATTGAGCGTGGTTGGCTGCTGCCTGCTGGTAAGTCTTGCCGCACAGGTACGGATCCCGATTCCGGGTACGGAAGTGCCGATAACGCTGCAAGTCCTGGCCGTGTTGCTGACCGGGTTCGCCTTGAGACCGTCACAGTCGGTGGCGGCCATACTGCTGTATCTGGCATGCGGGGCGGCGGGTCTGCCCGTGTTTGCCCATGGTTCAGCGGGTCTGGCCGGCTCAACGGGTGGTTACCTTGCGGGGTTTGCGGTGGCGGCCTGGCTGGTGAGTTCCTTGAAGGGCGCGAGCGACGCGGGCTTCGGGCGCCTGTTGGCGGCGGGAGCGGTCGGGACGCTGGCGGTTTTTGCTTTGGGTATCGTGTGGCGGATCGCCCTGGCATGGCTTCTCGGATTGTGCGAGGGTGATGTTTGGATCGCGGTCACAACGGGGCTGGCGCCGTTCTTTGTCAAGACGGTGATCGAGGTATTCCTTGCGGCGGCGCTGGTCAACGTGGTTCGTGGCCGGCGTGGCGGCCCACGCGGACGGCCCCAAGCGTGATGATGGTGTGTTTGATGGATTAGAATGCCTTTTTCGGAAAGATGGTCGGTATGGCCTATAAGAAATTCACGAACTCAACGTCCCAGCTCAAGCCGGATACGCGCTATAACAGCTTGTTGGTCTCGAAGTTCATCAACTGTATCATGCATAAGGGCAAGAAAAGCACGGCAACGCACCTCTTTTACGATGCGATGGATATCGTCGCCAAAAAGATCAAGGATGTACCGCCGGGTGAGGCATTCGAACAGGCCGTCAACAACTGCAAACCTAATGTCGAAGTACGCTCCAAGCGCGTTGGCGGGAGCAACTATCAGGTCCCCATGCCTGTGGATCGCAAGCGGAAGCAGTCGCTGGCCATCCGCTGGATTCGCGAAGCGGCGCGGGCGAAAAAGGGCCGACCGATGTGCGAAGCACTCGCCCAGGAGATCATGGACGCCTATCGGGGCGAAGGGACGGCCGTCACAACACGCACGAACGTGCACCGAATGGCCGAGGCGAACAAGGCGTTTGCCCACTTCGCCTGGTAGCCGTTCGCAGATCAGCTTTCAGAGTGAGCCCACCCGTTGAGACGAGTGGATTCGACAGAGCAGGGGACAGGCCAATCCGGGCCTTGAACGGATATGGATTTGCGATGGCCGACGAGGATGCCCAACAAAACGATGCCGACGCGCAAGACGTAGAAGCCGCAACAACGACGGCGCCAGCCAAGAAGCCGGCTCCGACCAAGCGCGAACCCAAGCAGCTTCCGCCATACAGAGTGCTGCTGCACAACGACGATGTGAACACGTTCGACCATGTAATTCGGTCGGTCGTGCGGCTCACCCCCATCCCCCCCGAAGAGGCGGTCGTCAAGGCGATCGAAGCGCATGAGACGGGCGTTGCCCTGCTGCTTGTCACGCACCTCGAACGAGCCGAGCTCTATGTCGAGCAATTCGCCTCGCTGAGCGTAACCGTGACAGCCGAATCGGCTGAGTGATCCTTCATCGCCAAGCGGCTGATCTTGAATGACTCGACCTGCCTCAACTCGCTCTTTTCGTTTGGTCTTGACGGCGCAGTCCGATATAGTCGTCAGCGATGGTCTGCAGACTCGCTGACGCGGTGCCGGTGATCGTATCGCACATGATCGCCCCGACCAGGGTCGATCACGATGCTATTCGGACGCAGCACATAACGGGGTCCTGAATGCAAAGACGCCTACTCACCACCCGCATCTTTGCCGTTGAACAAAGAGTGTATACGCGTCCCGGTCAGGAGCCGGTCAGCCGCGATGTCGTGGTTCATCCGGGTGCTGTGGTGATTCTGCCGATTCTTGACGATCGGCACATCGTGATGATCCGCAACTATCGCTACATCGTGGAAAGCGAACTCTGGGAGCTACCGGCTGGGACGAGGGAGCCCGACGAAGAACCGATCGAAACAGCCCGGCGCGAGCTGGAGGAAGAGGCGGGCTACCGGGCGGGTAAGATGGTCCCCCTGATGGAGTTCTATACATCCCCGGGCATTCTCACCGAACGGATGTACGCGTTTGTGGCAACCGATCTGATATCCGTCGGGCAGAATTTGCGGGGCAGCGAACGGATTGAGGTTGAAGCGGTGGACGTGGCTGACGTCCGCCGCAGGCTCCTCGGGGGCGACTTCGTGGACGGGAAGACGATCGCGGTCTTGGGCCGGTACCTCCTCGGCCTTACCGTGTAATCGTGGGGCCGAGAATCCCTTCTCGGTCCTCTGGTAGGTGCCGAGAAAGGATTCTCGGCACAGCGTGTGGGACAGACTTTCCAGTCTGTCTCTTGACCGGCTGGAAAGCCGGTGGGTGGCATGGCCAAGCGCAGCGCCGCCATGAGTTAGGGATCGCTCTTGGCAGCGTCCAACATGCCGGCGCCCGTCTCCGACGGGCTTGGGCATGCCACCAACCCGCGCGGGCTGAAGCCCGCGGCTCGCTCTACAGGGTTTAGGAACTAATGGGCTGGCAGGATCGAGACTACGCCAAATCAACACCCCGCTACGAACGGGTCTACCGGGCTGCCGGATCGCGTATGCCGTGGGGACGCAGCATCGTCACCACGTTGATCCTTATCAATGTGGCGATCTACGTCCTGGGGGCATTGTTCCCGCCGGTTGGGCAGTTCCTTTCCGGACACCAGAGGCGTTCGCTGCTTGGGGTGGAGATCCACTACGGCATTGCCGAGATGTGGGCCGACGGAGTGATGCGGGGGCAGGTTTGGCGCCTGCTCACGGCGCAGTATCTCCACGCAGGCATAGGGCATATTTTCATCAACATGCTTGTGCTGCATTTCCTGGGTCGCCCGCTCGAGAGAATGTGGACCGCCCGCAAGTTCTTTGCGATCTACACACTATGCGGGCTGTCCGGGAATCTGTTTTACACGCTCCTCGCCTGGCGTGGGGTGATTCCAGCGTGGATGCCTGCCGTCGGGGCTTCAGGGTGCATTTACGGCTTGCTCGGGATCGTGGCCGTGCTGTTCCCGCAGGCTACGGTTTACATCTACTTCCTGTTTCCCATGAAGATCCGCACGGCAGCGTACATCTTCGGAGGTATTGCGGTTCTCACCATTCTACAGCGCGGGGGCAACTACGGCGGTGAGGCGTGCCATCTTGCGGGTCTCGTCTTCGGCGTGTGGTGGGCGATGAAGGGCGATGCCTGGTGGGCGACGAGTGGCCAAGCATGGTGGACGTGGACCAGATCGCGTGCGCCGAGCGTCCGCCGTCCGCCCCGGACGTCTAAGCCGCGCGGATTCCGGGCGAAGATCGCCCAGCGTCGCGAGGACGAGGAGACCATCGACCGCATTCTCAAGAAGGTCTACGAAGGGGGGATTCATAGTCTTACCGAGCCGGAAAAGCGGGCGCTCCAGGAAGCCACGGAACGGCAACGACAGCGGGATGCGGACGCGGGGCGGGTCGACCGCCTGTAGCGTGAAGCGTCGATCGTGAAGCGTGAAGGGTAAGAGAGAAACAAGATACGAGATACGCTTCACGAGATACGCTTCACGAGAGTAACATGGGTTACAGGGACAAAGCACTGGACAATCCGATCAACTGGTCGTTCCGCGTGGGGCGGCTCTTCCGCATCGACATCCGCGTCCACATCGCGTTTGTCATCTGTGCGGTAGTGATGATCTGGATGGAGTTGCCGAAGCCGGGCTCGGATGTGGATTGGTCACTAAGTCAGGTTCTCATAAATGCGCTTGGCATCTATGCGCTACTTTTCCTCATTGTGCTGCTTCACGAGTTCGGCCACTGTTTCGGGGCGCGCTACACCGGCGGCGACGCGGATGAGATTCTGCTGTGGCCGTTGGGGGGGCTGGCGTTCACGAATCCGCCGCACAACGCCTCGGCGCATATGATCACAACGATTGCCGGTCCGCTGGTGAACGTAATCCTGTGTGCAATCTGCTCGGTGGTGCTGGTAGTCTGGATGGGCAGTCTGGGCGCGGTGCCGTGGAACCCGCTGCACCCGACAATTCCTGTGAATCGGTCGCTTCTCCTCAACGTGAGCACAGCCCATATGTGGGTCATGCGCTTTTACGGCATCAGCTATTTCCTGCTGCTGATCAACCTGCTGCCGATCTTTCCGTTTGACGGCGGACGCATCGTGCAGGCGTGGTTGTGGCCGAAGAAGGGATACCAGCGTTCAATGGGGATCGCGACGGTCACCGGGATGATCGGCGCGATTGCCATCGGTCTATTCGGCCTGTTTCTCGAACAGAGCTGGCTGCTTCTGATGATCGCCGTGTTCGGGTATTTCACTTGCTGGCAGACGCGGCGGATGCTGCGCGAGCAGGGTGAGTACGGCCTCGGAGAGGTCGGCTACGACTTCTCGCAGGGGTATACATCCCTGGATCGCGAGGAGGCTCGCCAGCGCAAGCCCGGGTTCTTCGAGCGGCGGCGGGCTCGGAAAGAGGCGGAAAGGGCGGAGCGGGAGCGCAAACGCCGTGAGGAACATCAGAAAGCCGTCGAGAAGATTCTCCGCAAGATTTCCGAGTCCGGCCTTGATTCGCTGACGCCCCGGGAGCGGCGCATCCTCGAAGAGGAAACCGAGCGTCAACGCGCAACCGGCGGGCGCGCGAGGGAATCGAATGGGAAGTGATCGCGGATGTCCGCGCGGGCTTGAAACCCGCGGCTCGTTGGATGTTATGGGGATTGTTTCATGATTCGACTTGCTGTGGCTGGGGCAACAGGGCGTACGGGGCACCGTGTCGTGGAGCTGGCATCGCGGGACAATCGATTTACACTCGCCGCGGCTCTGATAGAGCCCGGGCGTTCCCTGTCCGGCTTCACGATGCGTGTGGGGGACGGCGACGTCCTTGCTTCCGAGACGCTCGACGCACCATGCGACGTGTTGATCGATTTCACCGTGGCTGAGGGG
>JBARRC010000165.1:0-2839 GCA_049644045.1 Phycisphaerae bacterium | reverse complement strand
GTTGCCGGACTCGTCCTCGGTGATCAGGCTGAATGCACTGATCAAATACTGGCTTGCGTCGCGCGTCAGATAGGCGATGACCGGTGAGGTCTCGCCATCCACGAGTGACACCGCTTCAGGCGGCAGGTTCAGTTCGAGCCATTCGTACACGTAAAGCGTCTCGACGGCGACGTGGCGCAGAATTGGGTGCGTGTCGTCCCAGTTGAAGATCACCTGGTCGTCGATCACCTTGCCGGCCGAGACCCCTTCGATTTGCGGTACGGCGCCCCAGAAGAAGTAGTTACCCTGCGGCAACCGGCCCGTCGAATGCCGGTCCAGGATGACCACGTCGAACGCGCTTCGCTCGCCCTCCGTCAGGAGCTTGTCGTCCGCCTTCTCGTACTCGCTGCCCGTCATCCTCTCCAAATCGAGTGGGAGCGTCGTGAGCACATTCTCCAGGAAAAACGCGTTGCCATCGGTCACCAGCAACACGCGGAGGTGGCGCGGCGGCTCGATGATCGTCCAGGCGCGATCGTCGGCTGAGAGGGCGTCGTCGACCCGCAACACGACCTCTACCACGCCGCCTCCTTCGAACTCGACGTCATCAAACGCCACCACCCGCACACTGCCGGGTGCAGGCTCACTCGACTCGGACCCCGATGTGGCGCCGGTCTCGCGGGTCGGTTCCAATGCGACAGGTTGTACGTCGACGCTGTGCCCGTCGACATTGAGCACGGCGTCGACGGTCGCGGGTTGGCAGCCGAAGTTCTGAACGGTGGCGGCCACCTCGAGTAGTTCGGGCCGTTCGTAGTCTCGCCGTGCGTCCATCGCTACGATGCCCACGTTGTCGGTGCGCGTGCCGACGGTCGTCATCTGAATCTTGTCGACGTCGAACCGCTGTAGTGCCACACCGTCGGCGTCCTCGATCCGGCCGTCCGTGAAGAGAAACACGCTGGCGGGTGGGGCGGCGGATTCCGGGGCGATGTCGCTGCCGGCCTCCTCGGTGCCGATGGTGATGTTCTGGGTGTAGGCCTCCGCCAGGCTCATCGCCTCGCCAAGCGAAGAGCGGCTTTGCGTCTGCTCGATCGAGTCGATCTTGCGTCTGAGGGCATGCTTGTTTGTATCAAAGGATGAAACGACGGTGGCGCGATCACAGAACGCGATTACCATGGCGCGAGCGTCGTCGCTCATGTTGTCCACGCAAAGCTTCGCCTGTTGCTTGGCTTTCTCCAGCCTGGAAACGCCGTCGCCCTCGACGACACCCATGGAGGCCGACTGATCGATCAAAATGATGACCGTATCTTCGTGGGTCCGGGCTGTCTGGAACATCGGCTTGCCCAGCGCGACAGCGGCGGCAACCAGGACCAGTAGCTGCAACAAGAGCAGCAGGCTGCTTCGCAGCCGCTGGAAGGGGGAATTGACCTGTAAATCCTCGACCGATCGCTTCCAAAGGAGGGTCGTCGGCACCAGTTGCACATTTCGTTTCAGCTTGAGGAAGTACAGAGCGATGAGCGGCGGGATCGTCAGCGCGCCGGCGATGGCGATCGCGATGGGATTCAAGAAGCTCATCGGCCCAATTCCTTTCGATGACAGTTTACGTGACGGTGAGCGATCTCACCGTGCCAATCCGAGCCCTCCTTGACATTTCGCACGGGCGGTCGCCCACACGGACTCGCTGCGCAGGTCGCGAAATGTCAAGGACCGGCGCGGGGAACGGACACCCGTTGCTGGTGATTCCTGGATACCGAACGTGCGCTCTTCCAGTCCCGGAGGGACGCAAGAAAATAGCCCAGGGCGCCAGCCCTGGGTTTCGATAACTCCCGGGAATGCAAGCCCTGTAGGGGCGACAGAACGCAGGCTTCCTCGGAATCAACAACCTCACTATGCTGGTCATTTCAGCAGTCCCCGCTGGCGGAAGTACGATAATACAATCTGGTCAAAGGGGACTTCGGTGCTGGTGAACAGGTAGTTGATACCGCGCCGCGTGCAATATTCTTTCAATTGTCGGCAGTAGGCCTGGAGGTTTTGCTTGTATCGGTTGATGAGCGCCCTGCCGACGGTGACCTCGGCTACATCATCATCCTCGACGTCGGTCAGGCGTAGATCGCCCGCGATCTTTGGAACGATTTCCTCCGGGCTTAGAATCTGGATGGCGTACAGATCGTAGTTACGCCCCAGCAGATAGCGCAGGCCCTCCTCGTAGCCGGCCTTTTCGTAGAAGTCACTCAGCAACATGACGATGCCCGGTTGGGGATGGCGGATCGCAAACTGTTTTCCCACGGTCGGCAGATCGCTGTAGCCGTCGCAATCGGCTTTTGTCAGGAACTCGATCGCTTTGAACATCAAGCGCCGCCCGCGCAGGCCGGTCAGCTCCGATTGCAAACCGTTCGCGTGGGTATACAGGCTAACCCGATCGAAGTTGACCAGGCCAATGTACGCGATAGCTGCGGCGATCCGCCGGGCATAAAGCCACTTGTTCGGGTCGCCCCAGTCCATGCTCTTGGAACCGTCGATCAGCACGCTGACATGCAGGTCTTCCTCTTGAAGGAACAGTTTGAGGAAGAGTTGATCGAGCCGGGCATAGACGTTCCAGTCGAGAAACCGCAGATCGTCCCCCGAGACGTAGCTGCGATAATCGGCGAACTCCACGGACTCGCCGCGACGCTTCGTGAGGCGCTCCCCGCGCATCTTCCCGGCGAAGATCTTCCGGCTGACCAGCGCAAGCTGATCGAGCTTGGTCATGAACTCCGGATCGAGGAGTTCATCCGATTTTGAGCTTGCGACAACTGCCATCTCAAGGGTACTCTGCTCCCTTAATCACTCGAGTCTCGGAGTTCAAAGCTCACCGACACCCTGGCAC
>JBARRC010000164.1:0-14195 GCA_049644045.1 Phycisphaerae bacterium | reverse complement strand
TGCTCCCATAGTGGCGTGAGCCAGGCACACCTGTCCAGAATGCCTTTATCAGCCGATAGGTATACTATAGATCAATTCATAAAATATGCAACATATGATTTGACACACGCAACACTGGGGGGTATACTGTAGGTATGAGATCCAACTACTCAACCTACGAAGTGCGGGAACGAGCGGTGAAGGCGGTACTGAAGGGACATAGCATCAGCGGGGTGGCGGACACCTATGATGTTCATCGTTCAACTCTTCATCGCTGGGTCAGTCGGTACGAAGAGAGTGGCTCGTTTGAGGGGCTCGCCAGGAGACCGGGAAGTGGCCGGCATAGAATCCTGGATGAGAAGCGGCTCAAACGCCTTTATCGCATTGTGCTTCGTCCGGCGACGGGATTTGGGTATGAGACGGATTTCTGGACGTGTCGTCGTCTGATTCAGGTGCTGCGGAAGGAACTGGGCGTGAAGGTGTCTCAGCCGACGATGTGGCGAATGCTGCGAGACTGCGAGCTAACTTATCAGAAGCCAGAGCGGCGGTACCTTCAAGCCAACGAAAGGAAGCGGGAAGCATGGATCAGATACACGATCCCGAAGATCAAGCAGGCCGTCAAGGAATGCCGGGCGATTCTGTATTGTCAGGACGAATCGAACGTTTCGTTGACGTCGGTGTTGGGTAAGACGTGGGCTCCGAAAGGTCAGACTCCCAAGCAGTCGGTGACGGGAAAGCGAGGCGGTGTCGCGGCGATGTCCGCGATCAGTCCGCGTGGCTCTCTGGTGTTCACGTTGCACGAGAAACGCATTGCCTCGGCGGAGATCATTCATTTCTTGGTACAACTGCTGAAGCACCACCCTCGACGTCACTTGGTGGTCGTAATGGATCAAGCACCACCACACACTTCAAAGAAAACGAAAGCGTTCATTGCGAAGCAGAAGCGACTTCACGTATTCCACTTGCCGCCGTATTCACCGGACTTCAATCCCGATGAACAGGTATGGAACCATCTGAAACATCAAGAGTTGAAAAGCCACCAGGCCATAACGAAGAAGCAACTCAAGGGATTAGCCCGCCGTCGGCTGACAAGTATGGCAAACAAGCCCTCTTTACTGCGAGGCATTTTTTTTTGCTGTTGTGTCGCAGATTTATTGAATTGATCTATAGGTGCATGAATGGTCTTCGGCCCCGTTCAGCAATTCGACTTCCAGTGTTCCGATGGAAGAGGCCGCGCTTCCCGTGCCGGTGATTCCCACCGTGAATTCTCCGCCCGGGAGGAACGGCTCGACCAGAGCCGGTTGGGCGAATTCCATCAGGATCCGTTCGCAGGCACGCCGCAGTCCGGCGCGATTCGTAACCCGGGAGGTGCTGTCGATCCCTTTCGACGTCCCTTCCGCGACCGGTTTCACAAAGAGCGGAAAAGGTAAATCGACCTGATCAAGGTCGTCGGGCCCGGACACCTCGAAGAACGGCGCTGTGGGGATTTTGTGGTCTCGCAGAATTCGCTTCGTCATCGCCTTGTGCAGCGTCAACGATGACGCCAGCGGATCCGAGAACGTGTAGGGGATTTGATACGCCTCGAGAATCCCGGGCTCTTGTGCCTCGCGTCCGAAGCCGCGCAACCCCTCGGCGACATTGAAGACGAGGTCCCAACGGTCACCCAACGCCAGGCGGCTTACGAGCTGTCGGGCGTGACCGATGCGGTGCGTTTCATGGCCAAGATCTCTCAAGGCGGCGTCCAGCTCATCGATGGTCTCGCCGCGATCGAATTCGGCGGTGTCTTCTTCGCCATATCCTTCCGCTAAATAGGTCTCACGTAGATCGTAGGTCATTCCGATTTTCATAATGCATCTTTCCCATATGTTGCGAGAATCACCGGCCTGTTCGTCCCGCGGCTCAACGATGTGGATCGTAGTATCGAAACTCCTTCCCTTCGTAGTTTCTGAATACCGCGTAATCACCGTCCCGCCGGATGGGCGTGTCGGGAGAGACCGGGATCTTCCCACCGCCGCCCGGCGCGTCCAAAACAAAGGTGGGAAGCGCGTAACCGGTTATGAAGCCACGGAGCCCGGCGATGATCTCCAGGCCCTTTTCGATGGGTGTCCGCAGATGCGCCGAACCGGAAATGGGATCGCACTGATAGATGTAATACGGTCGGACGCGAATTCGCAGTAAACCAAGCACCAAACGCTTCATGGTCTCCACATCATCGTTTACGCCCCGTGCCAGCACGATCTGCGCCCCAAGCGGTATGCCCGCGTCCGCCAGCCGCCCGCAAGCTTCGGCCACCTCCGATGTAAGCTCAGCCGGGTGCATGAAGTGGATACTCATCCAGAGCGGATGGTAGCGCCGCAGCATTCTGCAAAGTCCCGGCGTGATTCGCTGAGGCAACACGGCCGGAATCTTCGACCCGATACGCAGAATCTCGATGTGCGGGATCGCATGAAGCCGCGACAGAATCCACTCGATTCGGTCGTCGCTCATCGTGAGCGGGTCGCCGCCGGAGATAAGCACGTCTCGGATCTCGGCGTGCGCTTCGACGTAGGCAATTGCCTTTTCGTATTGATTCGGGTTGAAATGGTATTCGCCGGTCCGCCCGACCATTCTCGCTCGCGTACAGTAACGACAATACGTAGCGCAGAAGTTTGTCACCAAGAAGAGCACGCGGTCAGGATAGCGATGAACCAGTCCCGGTACGGGCATGAAGGCATCTTCGGCAAGCGGGTCGTCGGCTTCGCCGGGTCCGATGTGGAATTCACCGGGAAGGGGGATCATCGTCCTTCGAATCGGATCGTTGGGATTCTCTCGGTCGATGAGCGATGCGTAGTAAGGAGTGACCGCAACGGGCAAGTGTCCGCCAATCGCCTGAACTGCCGTACGCTCGTCAGGGGAAAGGCGAAAAACACGTTCCAGGCCGGCTAGTCGCGGATCCGTTTCCGCAACTGCCAGCGCCAATCGTTCCACTCGTCGAACGTCGCCTCACGAAACAGGTCTTGCCGGAATCGTTCGGACGAACGGAAACTCGAGTCCAACGGCTTAGCTCGGATGCGGTGGGCTGATGCACGAGCCGACCGCGAGCTTCCGTTTCGCTCTGGACGGAACGATGGCGGCTCTTCAAGAACCGTCAGGCAAACAGCGTTGCGGCGAGAGCCGCCAGGCTCCAGATCGGAGCCACCGGATTGTACGTCCATTTCTCTGGAGGACCTCACGCGGGCGCTGCCAGTTCGCCCCGTCCGATTTACACACGGACGATACTGTGACCGATCGTGCAAGCGTACCAAGCCGCGCGGATTAAAACACCTTGTTTGAGAATGTCAACGGCAGATCCGCCCGTCACGGAGAATTCTTCGCAACTCGTCGCCGGGCGGGCTGCCGGCCTGCAGCGGGCGGCCAGCCCCGTTGCCATCCTTTCCGTCTCGCGGTCCGCGCTGGTTTCCAAAGATATCACACACAGACCGGTCCTTAGGGACAGGTCCCGGTCAGACAGACTAAGCGCTGACGGAGAACGTTGGCTGGATTCCACCGACGCCGTAGAACGGTGGGTGTCGTTTCGGTACCTGCACGCGGGCTGGTAGACTGCCGCGAAGAGTTGACGTCCGACCAATCAGCGGTGATTAAGCGGGCGCGACGCGGTGGGGGACGCTCGACCGCGATGTCCGTAGTCGACGCCTGCGCAATGAAGCCGGACGCGAGATTCGGGAAACCATGACAAAGACGATTCGAGTCCACGGTCTAAGGGGAGACTTGTGTGCGAGCACGGCGGATGGAGCGGCCTTCAGCGTCATGGTCGGCGTCGGTGAGACCTACCTGCCCGCGTTCGTCCTGGCAGTGGGCCTTGGTGAAGTCCTCGCCGGCCTAACAGCGACCATCCCGATGCTGGCCGGCGCTGCCCTGCAATTGCTCGCACCCCGTCTAATGCGGCATGCCGGGTCGCACCGGCGTTGGGTAATCTTCTGCGCTACATTGCAGGCGGCAAGCTTCCTGCCGCTTACGGTTGCGGCAGTCGTTGGGCGCATCTCGTGGTTCGCGGTCCTTCTCGTCGCCACGGTGTACTGGGCGGCTGGGATGGCCACCAGCCCGGCCTGGAACACTTGGATGAGCCGTGCGGTCCCCCGCTCGTTGCGCGCTCGGTTCTTCGCCAGGCGTACGCGTATCGCTCAAATGGCCGTCCTATTCGGCCTTCTTGTAGGAGGGATGACCCTGCACCTTGCCTCTGCCCGGGGCCTCCCAGTCTGGGGGTTTGCGATTCTGTTCGGTACGGCCTGCGGCTCTCGGCTGGTCTCCGCCTGCTTCCTGGCGCGCCAACAGGAACCCAGGTCGCCTGTTCCCGTCGATCAAAGGGTCTCACTTGCGGCCTTCGCGGGCAGACTGGGGCGTCCCGAAGGCCGGCTGCTTGCCTACATGCTCGCAGCGCAGACCACGACGCATCTCGCCGCCCCCTACTTCAACCCGTTTATGCTTGGTGAACTCAAGCTACACTATCCAACGTACATGCTGCTGTTGGGCACGGCGTTCCTCGCGAAAGCAATAGCGCTCCCAAAGATGGGCCGATGGGCGCACCGCTTCGGCCCGAAGTCGCTTCTATGGATTGGCGGAATCGGGATTGTGCCCCTGCCCGCGCTATGGCTCCTCTCCACGGCGACAGTGTATCTGCTAACTCTGCAGATCGTCGGCGGCGTGGTGTGGGCGTGCTACGAGTTCGCAACGTTCCTTCTGCTCTTCGAGACTATTCGGGATGACGAGCGGACGAGCGTCCTGACCTCTTTCAACCTACTCAATGCGGTGGCGATTGCTGCGGGGTCGGCTGCGGGCGGCCTGCTGCTGGGACTGGCGGGGGAGGGTCGGGATGCGTACATGTTCCTGTTCCTGGCCTCTTCTGCGGGTCGCTTGTTTACGCTCCCGCTGTTGCGCACCGTGGCCGAAGCACCGCGCATCCCGTTCCGCATGGGATTCCGGCCGCTTGCGGTCCGTCCATCCGCCGGCTCCGTAGACCGCCCGATTCTCGCTACTATGCAGGGGGCCACCAATGAGAAAGACGCGGAAACCGTCCAGGATCTTGAGGAAACCGCGACGTAGTTGCAGAACCGGTTACGCGACTGCACCGCGTCCACAGGATCTCTTTGAGCCTGGGTTTGCCACGAAGCGTTCAACACGGGTCGTTGTCCACGCGGTCGGAGAAGCTGATCCAACAGAAGACTGTGGCTGGCGAGAGCATCACCCCACGGAGGGCCCATCGGGCTTAACGGCCCGGGCGAGCGCTGTCGCCACGACCCAGGCGCTAGCCCAAGCCCACTGGAAGTTGAATCCCCCGATCCGCCCGTCGACATCGAGGATTTCGCCGGCGAAGTAAAGACCGGGGCATTCCCGTGAGCCGAGGCTGCGGGGATTGACCTCGGCCAAAGGAACACCGCCCGCCGTTGCTTCGGCATGAGAGAAACCCCGGCTGTCCCGAACCGGCAGGGGCCAGGAGACCAGCGCCTTTGCCACCTTGCGCCGGAACTCCTTGGGAAGGTGAGCCATGAGGGTCGTTCCGGGTATCCCCACCGCCTCCAAGAGGGCATTCGCAACCCGTGCGGGGAACAGATGGGCAAGAGCTGTGTGAAGTTGGACGCGGGGCTGCGCTGAAGCAAGGGCCAGCAGTCGGCATTCTACTCCGGCAGGGTCTTCACCGGGCACCAGGTTCGCGAACACGACGACGTCTCTTTGCTCGAGGCGCGCTCGATGCCAGTGGCGGGAAACATCCAGAACAACCGGCCCGCTCACGCCGAAATGCGTCCACAGCAGCGTACCGCGAGCACGAACGGCTTTCCGGCCGGCGGCCTGTACGGTCAGCTCGACGTCGTGTGAAATCCCTGACAGCAGTACATGGAAACCACCGTCGAGAACCAACGGTGCGAGGGCGGGTGTCGGTGGAACCAGTGTATGACCAAGCTCTTCGGCCAGTCGGTAGCCCGAGCCGTCGCTGCCTGTCTTCGGGAACGATTGGCCTCCCGTCGCCAGCACAACGTTGCCTGCGGACAGACTGCTGGTGCCTGCGGCGATATGGAACCCCTGCGCTGCACCACGCCGGACGCTGGTGACACGATGTCCGGGGAGAATGCGCACCCCCAGGCGGGCAGCTTCCCCCGCCATGGCCTCGAGCACGGTGAGGGCCCGATTCGTCTTGGGAAAGAGCTTGCCGTTGTCCTCCTCGCACAGCTCGACTCCGATCTCGCGGAAGAACGCCACCGTGCGCGCAACCGGAAAGGCGGCCAGGACCAGCTTGATCACGTTCGGGTTTCCGCCACAGAAATCGGCAGCCGTCACGACGCGGTTTGTGACGTTACAACGACCACCACCCGACATGAGGATCTTGGCCCCGAGCCTGTCGGCCCCGTCGACCACGACCACGGAACGTAGCGGCATCAGCCTCGCGGCAAATATTCCCGTTGCCAACCCGGCTGCCCCGCCCCCCACGATTGCAATATCCGCAGTGTTCGTAATCGCACCCTTAAATGGACCGTGGACATACGCACCTTCGCCATCGCATCAGTCGGGAGGCCTGTACGAGTCCGACCGTATGAGATCCCCCGTTGCCCGGCCTTCGACGCCGACCGTACGGTACACGGCCCAGTGTAGGCTACAATGCCCCCGCGATGAAACCCGGTGCCCCAAATGGAGATAACTGCGACGACCGTCCGGCCCGGCCCAGACGCCGGACCCGGTATGCCGGAACGCATCCCCGGCGCTTCTATCAGCGATACAAGGAACTGGCCCCAGATTTATACCCCGAGATCCGAGAGCATGTACTTGCACAGGGCCGCACACCGGCGGGAACCCACGTCCCCGTACTGGTCGAGGAGGTTATCGCGGCGTTGCGTCCAGGCGCGGGCGACATCGTGGTGGATTGCACCCTAGGGTACGGCGGACATGCCGGGGAGTTTCTCAGACGCATAGGGCCCGCGGGGCGATTGATCGGTCTGGACGTCGATGCCCTTCAGCTCGAGCGCACGGCGCAACGACTTGGCGGGGCGATCCACGACCAGGCGAATCGGACGGGTACGGCGAACCACCCCCGGATCTGCCTTCATCGATGCCATTTCGGAGGAATCGGGAAAGTGCTAGCGCGCGAGCGGCTCGAATTTTGCGACACCATCCTTGCCGATCTGGGAGCATCGAGCATGCAGTTAGATGATCCCACCCGTGGCTTCAGCTACAAGCATGATGGACTGCTGGACATGCGTATGGATGACCGCCTGCTGAGTACGGCTGCGGATCTTCTGGCAACGCTCTCCAAAGACGAGTTGTCCGCCAAACTCCAGGAGCTTGCGGACGAACCGGACCACGAGCGCATCGCCCAAGCCATCGTCCAACGACGAGCCATCCAGCCGATCACGCGAACTCGACAGCTAGCCCGCCTGATTCTCGCCGTCAAAGGACGCTCGCAGCGCGCCGCGCGTGGAGATACTCTTGCGTCTGCCAGCGAACTGCACCCGGCCGCGCGAACCTTCCAGGCTCTGCGCATGATGGTCAATGACGAGGTGGGCGGGCTGCAGCAACTTCTGCGCGTCGCCCCGTATTGCCTTCGCGCCGGCGGGCGTATCGGCATAATCAGCTTTCACAGCGGCGAGCACAGGCGCGTACAGCATGCACTTCGCGAGGGTTTACGTGCCGGCTTATACGCTGTAATATCCGAAGAACCAATCCGGCCGACGCCACAGGAAGTCACCGCCAATCCACGGAGCCGCGCGGCGAGACTCCGCTGGGCCGAAAGGAGCGAGGGCTAGAAGTATTGTGCCTGGCGCATCGACGACCTCACGCGCGTACGCCGGTGGGCGAAGATTGACATCCTCCGCGAGCATGGTGGTCTTGGACGTATCGAGACACTTTTCAATACAAAGCACGTCAGTTGAGTGACGGACTTCGGCACGGGCGAAACGGAATGACTACGGGTAGTTTTACGGGTTGTCCATCCCGAAAACTCTATCCGGCGTGTTTCGCGCTCGAGGAGCAAGGGTTTTCCAGCACAACATCGTGGACGCAGCCGACGCAAGCGACGGATTTCGGGTGGACTCAGCGCTGAATTCCGGTTGGCGCGCGGACCGGGCGTCTTGAACTCGTGTGTAACGTGAACCGCGAAGCCGTTGCTCAGGCGGCGCGGCGATAGCGATGATGCAATCCACCGACTTGCGGAATCGCAATCACTCGGCCGCGGGACGGCGGCTCGACTTCGCGCTCAGTCGGCGCGTTCCGATCGAGGGATAAGTGAGGCCGGGAGTTCAGGTAATAGTCACAGTACGACCGCAGGATGCGCCGCAGGTGTCGTTCGTTGATCACGATGACATGGTCGAGGCACTCGCGCCGGATCGAACCAATCAGGCGTTCGCAATAGGGATTTTGCCAGGGGGAGCGCGGTGCGATCATGACTTCCTCGATGCCCATGTTGGCGACGCGTTCACGGAAGCGCTCGCCGTAGATTCCGTCGCGATCACGAATCAGGAATCGCGGCGCGTCGTCGAAGGGGATAGCTTCAACAATTTGTTGCGCGGCCCACTCCGCCGTTGGATGAGAGGTAACGTTGAAGTGGACGATGTAACGTCGGTCATGACGGAGCACGACGAAAGCGAACAAGATGCGGAACGTCGCGGTCGGAACGGTGAAGAAGTCAACGGCGACAATGTCCTTGAAGTGGTTGTCCAGGAAGGCTCGCCACGTTTGAGATGGCGGCTTGCGCGGGTGAACTCTGTACTCGTCGATGGTGGACTCGGCGACAACATGGCCGAGCAGCGCGAGCTCGGATTGGATCCGTGGCGTCCCCCACAACGGGTTCTCGCGGGACATGCGGCGGATCAGGTTGCGAATCTCAGCTCTGATCTTCGGTCGGCCGACTTTGCCCGTTCGAGACTTCCATCGCCAGAAGAGTCTGAAGCCCTCGCGATGCCAGCGGACTACGGTGTCGGGCTGCACGATGAGCAAGGCGGAACGCCAACCGGTCCAGATTCGGGATAAGATTGCCCAGAAGATCCGATCACGCTTGCGCAACCGCGGTGTTTTTGACTTCTGCTGGAGAATGGCGAGTTGTTGTCGAAGCGCGAGGTTCTCAGCGGCGAGTTCCGTTCGGTTACGAAGGACGCCGCGGAAGAACAACACCAAGATACGCATCACGCCCATTTCACAGCCTCCGAAAACCGCGATCACGGCCCGGAGACGATAACCATGGCGCCGAGGTCGTCAATCCGCAAGTTCTCTGTTGACAAGGCGGACGGAATATTCAAGATGCACACGTTTCTCGGCGTTGCCACAGACACGGCATCCCCTAACATCACCCCGTCACCGATCCTCCGGCGTCGATGGGCAGCGGGGCTCCCGTAGTTATGCTCATCTCCGGTAGCACGACGAGGTGGCATCCGAACACAACACCCCCGGATGCCGTGTTTCCCAGGCCTTCGTCAACGATGGAACCGCCGTCACTCCGCAGCAAGTCGCGGCAGTTTACGCCAACACCCTTCGCTACGCTCTCCACCTGCAACAACGAGTAGCGGGCACACGACATCGCCTCCAGCAACAACATCGCGTCAGAGCCATCCTCATAGGGCCGTTTGGCCAGGAACCGGCTGATGGCGTTGTGCTGTCCACTCCAGCCCTCGTAGAGGCAATAGTCCATCAGCACCGACGACTCATCTTCGTTCTCGAAAACGAGAGTGCCATCGACCATGAAACCCAGCTTCTTACCGCATCTGGTGAGAGTGTCCTTCAGCAGAGTGTCGAGCAGCTGGCTGTGTAGTTCGCGCATGGTGGCCCGAAGCTGCCGGTAGCGCTCCAGCAACGCCGCCCGTTCGATCATGAGGTCCCCGTTCGTGTTCTGATCCATGTTGGCCCCTCCAACGGACGCTCCTGTGAAGCTTGCCCTACGTTGCGTGAGGCAGACTCCCCTTCACATCGGGAACACCGGCAAGGAAGATCGCGTCGGACTGACTGTGGTGGTACGCCAGAAGCACGAACTCATGCCAGTGAGTCGGCGACTTGCCGAATTTCAGCAGCCCGTTCAGGTCGCCGCTTGCATCGGAGTCTGTTCCCTCCAGAAGCGATCGGTTCAGGTACGCTGTCCAATCGGTCTCCGTTGACTCGATCAGGACGTAGGGTGTTGTGAAGACCACATGATACTCCACGAGACCAAACAGCGGCGGGCAGAGCCTGACGTACCATAGCTGTCCTTCTTGTCCGGCGTAGCCCGACGTGGGATGGCAAATGAACTCCCTGTTGGTGACCAGTTCCCGCAGAACGCATTTGGAGTCGTCGACGGTTCCGCCGTGTACGTAGATGCCCATCCGCGATTCCTGGAAGCGGCGGATGATCTCAATCATGCCGTCATCCAATCCCAGAACATCGCTCACGTCCAACAGGCACGTCCCGATGGTCTCGTCGTCTGGTCCGAAGCGACAATCGAAGAAGGCCCAGGTGGTGAAGTAGCTTGTGGTCAGCGGACTCATGGGTGGTCCACCGGGCATGTACTCCTCTTGGGCGGCACCGGCAACTTCGTAGTAAGGTTCGAATTCATCGAGAACGGAGATGCTCTCCGCAAAGACGGAAAGTAGGTTCTGTGCCGAAACATAGGCGGCATGAACCGGATCGAATCCCATTTCGACGCATTCCTGGATGTCTGTGACATCCTTCGGAACCCGAATCGAACTTCCGATCTCACTCGCCTGCTCGGCAAGCTGCCGAAACTGGCTCTGGTGACTGCGGAGCCGGGTGGCGAGTCTCTTGCTGATCCTTCCCATGAATCTGATTCTCCGATTGGGCACATTCATCACAATTCATCAAGCCAATCCTCCAGTTCCCCTTTTCTCCGCTCCAGGGAGACAACCTGCGCCTTCAACGCCCTCAACTCTTTCTTGACCAGTGTTAATTCCTTCTTGGCCTTCTTCTTCTCGACATACTTGCTACCGTGTGTTTCACCCACAAGCGTCTCCACTTCACTTCGCAGTAGCCTGAAATACGGGTTGCCGTATATATTGGCTTTCCGATACTGCAGCTTGCCATCCCTGATGGCCTCAATGATCTCCTCTTGTGTAAGTCCGAATTCTTTTCGAGCAGACTTATCGCTAAGAGTAGCCCCTTTCTCAGACCACGCAGAATCTGTGTTCGCAGAGTTCATCTGAACCACTCCTTACCAGAGGCTCGTCTCCGTCACAGGTCCAGTGTGGCGTCGGTCAATTGACTTTGTCCCAGTTCGGTGAGCAGAACATCGTCCATGGACCGTTCGCCACAAGTGGGACACCTGATGTTCTTCTCAAACACAGGTCGCATAGCAGCTTCTGCCACTGAGACGGCACCTACATCACAGTCAAAAAGCCTGCCGCACTTCTTGCATTCGAGGTTGATATACAATCTCGTCTCCTCGTCTCTTTGTGCCGCCGGCAAGGGTCACCTGATATCGCCAGGGACACGCCCCAAGCAGCACTTCTTGTACTTCTTGCCGCTTCCGCACGGGCAAGGATCGTTGCGGCCGACTTTGCCTGAGGAGAGCGGCGGCGCTGCGGGGGCAGTCACGATCCTCGGAGAAGGTCCGCTCGTTACGACACCGATCGGCCCGGAAGGATCATGGGCGGCCGGCGAGACCTCGCCGCGCCCGGCGGGCAACGGACTGATCAACCGATCGTCCGGCTTGGGATACCTGCGCTTCAGATTGGCCCATTCGGCGTCGCGACCCCTCTTGTGGAGCACGGGCTCGAGACGTTCGGCCACGCCTTCCCAGTCGTAGGGTGTGGCGACCATCGTGAGGGCGGTGACGTAGAACTCGATCGCGGTCTCCGGGTCGCCGATCTCAGCGTACACGTCGCCGGATATGATCCGAACCCAGACGTCTTCGGGAAAACGCTCCAGATTCAGGTCGACACGATCGAGGGCCTCGCGACGCCTGCCCGCCTTGGCCAGCGCTAGCGAGAGATCTCCCTGGTATTGCTCCGCATTCTCGCAGTCTGACATGACGTTCGCGACGTATGTCAATTCATCCGGATATCGCGGACCGCTGCAGAGTACGAGTTCCAGCAGCCACGAACCGTAGTCAGACGTCCCGCAGTCGACGATGTCCTGGAACCATGGCGACCGATCCTCTTTTGGGAATCCTTCAAGGAAGTCCGCGACGGCCATCGCAGTGTCGACCTCGGACTGCTCCTCCTCCGAGATGACACGTCCGCGGTTTGCCCTGGAACGGCTGACCGCGGCTTCCAGGCGATTGGAGAGAATCTCCGGACACAGCAGATTCGGCGTGAGCCGTGCCCACAGTTCCTCGGCGGCCAGGAAGGGGAAATCCTTCCAGAACCCTTCGAGCTCAAGGTCCTCGAGCCAGTTGGCCTCCAGGACGGCGCATCGACCGGCCGTCGTCGCCTGATCAGGGAAACGCTCGGCCGATGTATCCACTCCGAGCTCGCGCAGCTTGTCGATGATGGCTTCGGTGGTCCAATCACTCAGGCCGTCGTATCGCCAGCCGAGGCCTGATGCGCGGTGTTTCTGCATCTGCCGTTCGATGTTGGGATCGATGGGCTGTTCCGCCGACTGCTTCATCAGGAGATGGACCTGTCGCTTTCCGAAGTGCATGGGCTGAAAGTCCTTGTCCGTGCGGCCACGCTCTATCTGTTGGCGTAGTGCACCACCCATTCCTTGACCGGGCCGTAGTTAGAATCACTCGGAGGAACAGCCTCGAAGTCCCGCAGCGGGACGACGCCTTGCTCCCCTTGACATTTTGCCTCGACCAGGATGCCCTCGAAGTCTGGGTCCAGATGTTCGTTGATCGCCGGAAATCCGGTGACGGTGACGATTGATCCGACACTGAACGGTGACGTGGTTTTCGCGGCTGTTTCCCGCAATTCCTTGTCCAAGTCCTCCCACTCCCAGCCTTCTTCGTCCTCCATGCGCTGGGCCTGGAAGGGGAATCGCAGATGCTGTTTGAGCCACGCCAGCCAGTCGCGGTTCTCCCATGCCTCGAAAATGGCGTCATTCTCGTCCTCGTCGTCGCTATCCCACCGGTAGGTGTAGCCGTCGACGGTTACGCTGTGCTTCGGTGGCCTGGGCACGGTGGTCGCTCCTTCTTGGGTCAAGGACGTTTCCTTCAAACACTGTCCTCGAAGAGCATACCCCCGCCCCCGCAGGTTTTCCATGGGCGCCCCGGTCCGCTTTCCGGTCAGGATCGCCGTCGATGCGCGGGCGGCGATTGACGAGCGAGAAGGCTGTGAAATCTCGGCGTGCGGTCCGCCGAGACATTCTGCACTTTCGTGCGCGAGTTCTCGCCACTTGGGCTGCGTGCGGACCAGGTTGAGGTAGGCACTGGCGCGGTCGAGGTTGGTGCTCGCGTTGGCCGGCTTTCGAGCATGCGTGGCTGCGTATACGCGGCTTCATGCCATTGAGGCCTCACACGACGTGTGGATTTCTCTGAAGTGACCTTGATTGGTGACAAGGACTGTGCTCCGTGGGCGGCGTTGATCGTCAGCTTGCGAGGGCCACAAGTGGCTGGCACGTTGGGCACGATGTTGCGCGATTCAGCGCCATCCGGTCTTGGCGTGCGACCTTCTTGGCGATACCGAGCTCATCGGGAACGCGGTCCCCGGTACCGAAGTACATTTCGTCGGGGGTCTGACCACGGAACGCGGAGTGGGGAAGACGCGTATTGTGCTCGTCCACATAGAGCGCGACCAGCTTCTCGAGCCTGCTGACCGTGTCGAGCGTGTTCAAGTACAGCCACTGGTGTTTGAGCGCTCGCCACCACGATTCGATGAGCGAGTTGGAGAACGAGATGTCGGTCATGGCCAGAAGTCGTTGGAGGAGCCCGGAATCGACCAGCTCGTCGACGGCACTGTTGAAGTTTTCGACCCCGCCGTCAACGAGGAGGGTCGGCTTTTCGTCGGCCAGACCACTTGCGGCGCTGAGAAGAAGCTCGGCCGTGGTGCTTGGATTGAACGTTGAGGACACCTTCCACGCGAGTATGCGGCGTGAGAAGTTGTCGATGACGGCGTGAAGGTACGCGCGGGTTCCATCGAGAAGCCGAATGAGCGTCGTGTCGACATGCCAGATCTCGTTGGGACCGGAGCTTCGAATGCCGACCTTCGGCTTGGATGGGTGGACGCGTAGACGAGGCCGTCGCCATTTGTGCAGTCGCACGAGCCGGTGCCAGGTCGTCGGAGACGCAAAGACCTTGCCAAGCCGCTGAGCAAGCAAGGCCAGCGTTCCCGTTGGCA
>JBARRC010000163.1:0-1819 GCA_049644045.1 Phycisphaerae bacterium | reverse complement strand
TGCAGGCGTTCCAGGAAGAGTACATCCGTCAGGCGACGGCCGACATTCCGCCCAACGACCGCGTCGGGCTCATTGATTTCGCCCGAAACGCTTACCTTCAACAACTGCCCATGCGCGGGGGATACTTCGTACCGCCAGGCCGGCTCCCAGTTATGTCCAATCCGGATCGCACCGACGTGGCGTCGGCGATGAGGTTGGCGATGGCCATGTTCCCGCACGATGCGGCCAAACGCATCGTGCTGATGTCGGACGGGAACGACAACATGGGCGACGTGCTGACCGAGGCGCGGCGTGCGAAGGCGGACGGCATCCCCGTCGACATCGTGCCGCTGTGGTATGAGCATCGCAACGAGGTCTTTTTCGACCGGATGATCGCCCCGACCTATGCGGAGCCCGGCGAGCTCGTGCCCATTCGCATGATCCTCAACACGCACAAGCGCGTATCCGGGACGATCTCGATCTACCACAACGGACAGCTCGTCGAGCTTCCGGAACAGCATGCGCGGGTGGAATTGAACCCGGGCAGCAACACGTTCTTCATCAAGCTCCCTGTACATTCCGCCGGGGCACAAACCTTCGAGGCCGCCTTCCGCCCGGACGACGACTCGATGGACGCAACCGCGCTGAACAACACGGCCGGCACCTTCACATTCGTGTCGGGCAAGAGCCGGGCATTGCTGATCAGCACGAACCCGCAGCACGATCTCCCACTTGTCGAAGCGTTGCGCAGCGAGAATGTGCGGGTCGACATGAAGACGCCGGCCGAGCTGGGCGAGTTCGGGCTTTTGCAGATGATGAACTACGCCACGATCATCCTCGCCAACGTGCCGGCGGCCACGTTCACCGATCAGCAGCAGCGGGAGCTGGCCGCCTACGTCAAGGACATGGGCAGCGGGCTGATCATGACGGGCGGGGATGAGGGGTTCGGCGCGGGCGGTTGGATCGGCAGCCCCATTGAGGAGGTCATGCCGATCACCTTCGAGATCAAGCACAAGCGGGTGATTCCGTGCGGGGCCCTCGTGGTCATCATGCACAGTTGTGAGATTCCCCGGGGAAACTACTGGGGCAAAGAGATGGCCAAAAAGAGCGTCGATACGATCAGCTCACGGGATTATCTCGGCGTTCTCGCCTATACCTACTCCCCCGGCGGGGAAAACTGGGAGGTGCCGCTGGATCTGAACACCAACAAGGCTGCGGTCAAGGCTAAAATCGATCGCATGCAGATCGGTGATATGCCGGACTTCGGCACGACGATGAAAATGGCATACAAGGAGTTAACGGCGGGGCGGGGCCGGGACGCCGCCCAAAAGCACGTGATCATCCTCAGCGACGGCGACGCGCAGGGACCGTCACAGGGGCTCCTCGCCGACTACAAGCAGGCGAAGATCACCGTCAGCACGATTGCGATCGGATGGGGAGCACACGTGCAAACGGGAACGATGCAACGCATCGCGCAGGCCACCGGTGGAAAGTTCTACATGGCCAGGAATCCCAGACAGTTGCCACAGATCTTTGTCAAGGAGTCGAAGGTTGTCCGCCGGCCCTTGATCATCGACGAGCCGTTTCCGCCGCAAATCCTGCACGCCTACAGCGAGCTGCTCGCCGGCGTCGATCCTGACGCCGCCCTACCGCAGCTCGGTGGCATGGTGCTGACATCGGCGAAGCAGAGCCCCAACGTGATCGTGCCGATCGTGCGTATGACTGATGACGGAGAAGATCCGGTGCTGGTCCACTGGCAGTATGAACTCGGCAAGACGGTTGCGTTCACCAGCGGATATTGGCCGGTGTGGGGCGAGGCGTGGACACGGTGGCCCGTGCT
>JBARRC010000162.1:0-1567 GCA_049644045.1 Phycisphaerae bacterium | reverse complement strand
GTCCAGGGCCGAGTCAGCCGTCGGCAGCGTGCCACCGCCCAACACGTAGAAGAACAGCGGCAGCCCCACGCCCAGCCCGATGCCCAACGTGGTGAACAAGACCCCGCAGAAGAACATCGCCCGCATTCGCCGCAAGTAGAACCGCCGGGGAACCAGCCGCGGCGGGTCGGGTACCAGGCTCGCACTCTCTCCTGGTCGGTCTATCATTTTCGACTCTCCTCGGCCCGCTCGCGCAGGGCCCCGATCACTTCGGCCAACGTGAACCCATAGGCCGACGCCCGCGACAGCAGTTCCGTGCAAACCTGCCCAAGCATCCGCTTGCGCTCGAGCTCGGAGATCTCGACCTTTTCGTTCCCGATGAACGTTCCGGTCCCCATTTGCGTATTGACCACACCCTTGATCTCGAGTTCGTGGTAGGCCCGGGCAACGGTGTTGGGGTTGATTTTCAGATCGACTGAAAGCTGCCGGACGGTCGGGAGCTGATCCCCACAGGCGAGTCGACCGTCGGCTATGGCGAATTGCACCTGGTCGATGATCTGGCGGTAGTAGGGAACTCCGCTCCTGGAATCGATCGTGAGTCGCATGAGGTCGTCTCCGTCCTGACCGCTCCCGCATCGTCCACTTGTCCTCATTCACTGTTGTATTAATACTATAGCACATTAGTACGTCGCTGTCAAGCCCCGGCTGCTGGATTTCGCAGGTTTTTTTTGCAATCCTGTTATAAAAGACACCCAGGTATAAGAAACGCGCGGGTTTTGCAGTGAGAACACGGGTTTTGCAGTGGGCATATATGACAGGGATTCCCTGAGCGGCCCGCGTTGTGTGTTCTACGCGGGCGCTGAAGAGGGTGTGAATTGTGGCGCGGCTCTCGTAAGCCGACTAGTTCCGATCAGGCTGCGGTGGGAGTTTCCGCCGCAGTACAAGTCTCATGGCGTCCGCCCCAGTATCCTCGAACACGAATACCTCATTGTTCTTGCGCTCAAAGAAGACGAAACGCTCGATGCCATCGACACCCACTTCTAGGTGAGCGTCGCCGTCTTGGATCATGCTTTCAAGCGCCTTACGCAACCTATCAGGCACGTTGTCCATAAAACGTTTCATGATCTATAACCTCCCTCGTCCTTCATCCGCTGAGCGCCCCGGCGGCTTGCCGGCGACGGTCTCTGATCGTTTCCTGTTCCGAAGACTCGCGACGCAGCCGCGTCTCCACCCATTCCAGATCATCGGCCGTGACAGTTACCTTCTCACCATCGGTGAGCCCCTGACGCTTGTGAGCCCGGCGTACAGCGTTCTGTACCAGCATCTTGCACCGCCGTAGCGAGCCGTAGCCGAGCCTGTTCGCTACGTCCTGCAAGTACCGCGCGGCATCGGGCGAGAGCCGCACCGGCGGTTCGTTGTACAGCTCCCGGATGTCCTGAACCGTGTACAGGGCCTTGCCCCCGGCGTACATGTCGTGGCCTTCGGTCAAGTGATGAATCACGTCGAAGCGGCTGTAGAGCTGGCCGTGGTCCGGGTCCGCGTTCTTGACAATCCGTTCATGCAGGTCGCGTGTGGCCAGCAGCAGGAT
>JBARRC010000161.1:0-6446 GCA_049644045.1 Phycisphaerae bacterium | reverse complement strand
ACGATCAAGGACCGCCGCCGGCAAGCCGCCGGGGCGCTCAGCGGGTAAGCCCGCAACAATTCACAGCCCCTTCGGCGCCCGCGTAGAACACACAACGCGGGCTGCTCAGGGAATCCCCGTCATATAGGCCCAGTGCAAAACCCGTGTTCTCACTGCAAAACCCGCGCGTCCCTTAGACCGACCACTGCATCGGGCAGGTCATCGACAAGCTCAAACGCCTGGGTGTCTACGATTCGACCCTGATCATCATCACGGCCGACCACGGCGAGAGCCTGGGCGAACACGGCGAGTCCAAGCACGGATACTTCATCTATCACAGCACGACCAAGGTCCCATTGATCGTCAAGCGTCCGGGGCGTACTGAGGCCGGACGGATCGAGAATACCGTGGGCCTGGTCGATATTGTTCCGACCGTTCTTGCGCAGCTCAGCCTTCCCATGCCTGCGGAGGTGCAGGGGCAAGATCTGTCCGGGTTTCTTTCGGGGAAGGCGGCCGGTGAGCAAGAGCGATATATCTATAGCGAGTCAATGACGCCGACGAGATATGGCTTGAGCTCGCTGTTGGGCGTGCAAACCCACCACTGGAAGTACATCCAGACGACAAGGCCTGAACTTTACGATTTGACGCTGGATCCGGGCGAGATGAACGACCTTGCCGGGGGACAACCACAACGCGCTCTTCGTCTCCAAGGACATCTGAAAAAGATCCCGGAGGACCATCTCCGCACACGGGCAGATGAAAGCCAATTGGCACTGGATCAGGAGAGCGTGAATCGCTTGCGTGCGCTGGGCTACACCGGTGGGTCCGTCGACGAGGCGTTCGAGTTCGACACCGATAAGGAAGATCCCAAAGGTTTCATTGACATCTTCACGAAGATCGAAAGCGTTGACTTCTATGTCGACACGCGCGATCACGCCAAGGCCAAGAGAATATGCGCCGAAATCCTCGCGGTCCAACCCGATGTCGCCTACATCCACAGCATGTTGGGACGAATGGCGATCGGAGAAGGCAACTATGCGCAGGCCACGACCCATTACACCCGGGCGCTGGAACTCAACCCGGATGACGCCGGCTGGCACAACAATCTGGGAAGGCTCCTGTCGCAGCAGGGTCGACTCGATGAAGCCATCGAACACTACACCACCGCGTTGCAATTGGCCTTCGGTGCGGCTGATGGAGCCAGCGATGTAGACCGTGTTTTCGCCGCACAAGGACACATCGATCCGCTTGTCTTCGGGCTGCACTGCAACCTGGGCAACGCCCTGCTCGCGCAGGGCAAGCTCGCCGATGCCGTGCGGGAGTATCGTGAGGCCGCGCGGATCGATCCCACAAACGCCGACGTACACTATCAGATTGGCATTGCCTTGTCCGGGCTGGACCGATGGGACGAAGCCATCAAGGCATACCGGGAAGCGCTACGCCTTGATCCGGGCCACGCCGCAGCCCGCCGTGCCCTCGACACCGCGTTGAGCGATTAAAAGGTGTCAGGATTCTTTTATTAACATGGAACGACCGTGACGTGTCACGCTTACGGACGCGGTCGGATAAAAGAATCCTGACACCTTTTGGCGGCGATTGACCGGGGTTAGCCCATTCTATAGGATCACCGCAATTTAATATCCTGTCTCCTGTGTGGGCCGGGTTGTTTTTGACGGGAAAGCGCAGTCGCCATGATCGGTATTCGCCATGAAGATAAGAGCCGGTGGGAGTCGCGCGTGCCGCTGGTCCCGCAAGACGTCCGGAGTCTCATCCGGGACCACAGCCTCGGGTTTTGCGTCCAACGCTCACCAACCCGAGCGTTTCCCGCCGCCCAATACGAGTCCGCCGGAGCCGTCGTAAGCGACGACCTGACCGATTGCCCTATCGTCCTGGGCGTCAAGGAGATTCCTCCGGGCAAGTTCCTCCCCGAACGAACCTATGTGTTCTTCTCCCACACCATCAAGGGGCAACCAACCAACATGCTCATGCTCCGCCGCCTGATGGAGCTGAAATGTCAATTGATCGACTACGAACGAATTGTCGATGCCGAGGGGCGGCGGCTGGTCTTCTTTGGTCGCTTCGCCGGCTTGGCAGGCATGATCGATACCCTCTGGGCACTCGGGCAGCGATGGAAGCACGAAGGGGTGGACAATCCCTTCACGACGATCCGCAAGGCCTACCAGTACGAAAATCTCGAACAGGCCAAATCCGACATTGCGAAAGCCGGAGAGCACATTCGACAACACGGTCTCCCGGAAGCGTGTCAGCCCCTGGTGTGTGGTTTCGCGGGCTATGGTCAGGTCTCTCAGGGAGCACAGGAGATCTATGATCTGCTGCCCGTCGAGGAGGTCTCGCCCGCCGACCTGGCCTCGGTGTCGCGCTCGGCCACAACCTGTTTTAAGGTCGTCTTTTACGAAAAACACATGGTCGAGCGGCTCGACGCTTCGTCCTCCTTCGACCTTCAGGAGTATTACGATCACCCGGAGTATTACCGCGGGGTGTTCGCCGGCTACGTGCCCCATTTGACCGTCCTGGTCAACGGGATCTACTGGGATGCGAAATATCCACGTCTGGTCACGCTCGATCTACTCCGGGAGCTGTACGGCGGGGGCGAGCAGCCGCGTCTCCGCGTGATCGGTGACATAACTTGCGACATCGACGGCTCGGTGGAATGCAACGTGCAAGCAACGGAGCCGGACAGCCCCGTCTTCGTGTACGAACCGGCCTCCGGGCGAACTTGCGACGGTGTTTCCGGCAACGGCCCTGTTGTCCTGGCGGTGAACCATCTGCCGTGCGAGCTGCCGATCGACTCCTCGATCTACTTCAGCCGATCGCTCAGCCCGCTCATTCCGCCCCTAGCCCGGGCGGATTTCAGTGCCCCGCTGGCCGATAGTGGTCTGCCGCCCGAGCTGCTCAGGGCTACGATCGTCTACCAAGGTGCGCTGACCGAGCCATACTATTATCTGGAACAGTTTCTGAAGGAATAGCCGAAATGATGCAGGAGAAGATTCGATGAAGAAGGTTTTGGTTCTTGGTGCCGGCCTGGTTACTCGTCCCCTCGTGCGCCACCTGCTCGACCAACCGGATTTCCACGTGACGGTTGCGAGCCGCACCGTCAGCAAAGCCGAGGCGCTGGTCGACGGTCACCCCAAGGGAACGACGATGACCCTGTTGGCTGACGATACCGACAAGCTGGCCAAGCTCATTAGCGAGCACGATCTGGCCATCAGCCTGTTGCCGGCTCCGCTTCACCCGGTTGTCGCGGAGCTGTGCATCAAGCATCGCAAGCAGATGGTGACCACGTCCTACGTCAGCCCGGCGATGAAGGCCCTCGACGGGCCGGCCCGCGACGCCGGTGTCATGATCCTCAACGAGATCGGGGTGGACCCGGGCATCGACCACATGTCCGCCATGCGGATCATCGACGACGTCAAACAGCGCGGTGGGAAGGTCGTCAGCTTCAAATCATACTGCGGCGGCCTGCCGGTGCCGGAGGACAACGACAACCCGTTCGGCTACAAGTTCTCCTGGAGCCCGCGAGCGGTCTGCACGGCCGGTAAAAACCCCGGGTGCTATCGCGAGAACGGCAAGCAGGTCGACGTCCCCGGTCCCGAGCTTTTCGCCTGCACCCATCGGATGCAGGTGGAAGGACTGGGCGAACTCGAGGCCTATCCCAACCGCGACTCGCTCGGCTATATCGAAGTGTACGGGCTGGAGGGGATCGACACGATGTTCCGAGGCACCTTCCGCTACATCGGCTGGTGCGAGACGCTCAAGAAGATCGTCGATCTGGGTCTGCTCGAGGAGACGCCCGTTACGTACCCGGCTGGCACCACATACGCGCAGTTCATGGGCCGGTTCCTCAAGTCCAAGCCCACGGGCCACCTGCGGAAGGACCTGGCCGCCCAGCTTGACCTCGATGTCGCATCGCCCATTCTCGACCGCCTCGAGTGGCTCGGACTGTTCAGCGACGAAACGATCGCCATCACCGAAAAGGAGACCACTCCTCTGGACGTTTTGGGCGCTCGGATGGAACAGAAAATGAAGTATAAGCCGGGCGAGCGGGACATGATTGCCCTGTGCCATTACTTTGTCGCCAAGTTCCCGTCCGGCAAGGACGAGCGGATCACTTCAACCATGATTGACTTCGGGATACCGAACGGCGATACCTCCATGGCCCGGACTGTCAGCCTGCCCGCAGCCATCGGTGCCAAGCTGATCTTGACGGGAAAGATCATGAAACCGGGCGTCCACATCCCGGTAACGGGGGACATCTACAACCCCGTGCTGGACGAGTTGGCCGGCTTGAACATCAAGTGCGTGGAGAAAACCGAACCGCTGCCCGCGGGATGAGTCCCGCCTCCGTTGCCTCGATCCAGCCGGACTTGCCATCGGCGAGCTCAATCCACCACCACCCGCCGCGCCGCTGGCGACGCGTGAACTCCACGCCGGGTTGTAGCGGTTGCTCGAATTGACGCTGGTATCCGGTGCCCGGGCCCTTGTAAACGGTTACATCCATAGCGGTAATCACCCCCTCAGGGGCGTTGCGATCGGCAAGGCGAGCCATGGCGACGGAGCCGGCGGCGGCTCCCGACAGCAACCCGGCAAGGACCACGGTCACCATGATGAACCGGCGCGATGCGAAGTTACGCGCAATCAGCAGAGCCCAGAACGCGATGTAAAGCACAAGGGCTGCCCTGGTCCGGCCCGCGACCGAAGTCTGATAATGCCACAAGAAAATGAGTTTGAACAGGGCACTTTGACGTGTGGGCTGGATCGTTGTGAAGCAGCGTGACCGGGCCACAGCCAGGTTGTCCGCGAGCATCGGGTTGCGTGGAATGAGCCGCTCGGCGCGGCGGTAATGTAAGATTGCCCGGCCCACATCGCCCGCCTGCAAATGACAGTTGGCCAGGTTGAATTCGAGCCGGCCATTGACGGCTCCAGCCGCGATGATGCTCGTAAACCGCTGGGCGGCGGAGCGAAAGAGCTGGCGCGCCCGGTCCGGTTGGTCCATCTGAATGCTCTGGGCCTCGTCGAACTCGCCAAGGGCCTGTTCAAGCTCGGCCTGCAGCTCCTCAGATGGTGGCGCGGCGTGCACAGGCATGATCAGGCACAGATATGGCAGAGCCGTGACACCAAGGAATCGACGTGTGCGTGCCATCAGCGCGTTCCTCGCTCAATTCGCTTGATCCAGCCGCGCAGCGTGGTGGCGGCCTGCGAGGGTGACAACGCGCCCATGGTACCGGGTGCAAAGCGGCTGGCGTCACATCTTTCGAGGAAGTCTTCGATTTGCGTTACCATTGCTTCCTCGATGCCGTTGGCTGACAACAACGACTGCACATCGCTCGGAGTCAGCGTTCCGGGCTCTGGTCCGAAGCGATCCGCGAGGTAGCCCGTCATGGCCTTCGCCAGCCCGTGCAACTGCTCGGCGGCTTCGCCATTGCGCAACGCCAGTTTGATCCTGGCATGAGCCTCTCGTTGCGCCCGGCGCCGCCGCGCGAAACCGACATCCGCCTTCAAGCGAGCCCGATGTCTCCTCGTGGCGGTTACAACCAGCCACGCAAGCGGCGAGGCGATCAGGGAAGCAATCCATGGCAGGGTGAGCGCGAACGACTGGTCGGCCAGCACATCCTCGGCGTCAACGAAGTTCGGCGAAATCCCGCCCGTTAAGACGGTGAGCGTTGTGCCCTTGGGTTTGTTGTCGGGCTTGTCGGAGAGGACGATCGTCGTCGTTCTGGCCGACGGAGGATCAACGGTGATGTTGATGGTGTCACTGGCGAGCGAGATATACTGCTCCTGACGTGGATCGAAGAAAGACCACGAAATCGGCGGTACGGTCTGCTCACCGGCCTGCTTGGGGAAGATGGCCCGGCGGAAGACCTTGGCGCCGCGTTCCACGTCGCCGACCAGTTCATCCTTGGTATAATCGAATCGGCTCGCCAGTTCCGGCTGTCTCGTCAGGTCCGGACCGGCGACTCCTTCGAGTGGAACTCCTTCGATCGCGATGGTGAGGGTGACGGGCTGGCCCTGCTCCACGTGCGTCGGTTTGGCACTTACCTTTATCGTGAACTTGCCGATCGCCCCGGTATAGTCAGCCGGCCGACCTTCCTCGGGTGGGGCCTTGACTTCAATGGTGATGACCTCGGCGCGGGCGGTTTCTTTGCGGACCCGGGTCACTTCGGTGCTGCCGAAGAAACCACGGCGGACGGCTGTTGGATAGTTGACTTTTAGAAATACCGGGCCCACCAACGCGTCGCCCACCTCCTCTGCACGGACCTCTTTGGTGACCCGGAAGACCTCGTAGCGATGTCGCCCACCGTTTGAATCGGTAAGCCACGTCTCCGTACGCCTCACCCTGCCGTCCGCGAAAACAGAGAGCTGCGACGCCCGCTGGTCGAGCACATCGCGGAGCAGGTCCATGTTGAAGATACGCCCGCCGATTTCGACCTTGCGAATCCCGAACGTAA
>JBARRC010000160.1:0-2548 GCA_049644045.1 Phycisphaerae bacterium | reverse complement strand
CGCAGATGCGGTCAGGGCCATAGCCGCCCGCACCTTCACCCGACAGCTCCCCCGCATTGCCCGGGTTGCCGACGGGGACGGTCTCGATCACCATGCCGGGAGGCGCGAGCGGGCCCGTGAACCCCTGCTGAGACAGGGCATGGTCCGCCAAATCATTGTCGCAGTCCTCGTCGATGTCGCCCACGGGACGCCCCTCGGCATCAACCAGCGTTCCGGCGGGCGTGTTGTCGCAGACATCGATCGCATCGTCCACGCCGTCACCATCCACATCGGACGCCCACACCGGTGAAAGGCTGGCCAACGCCACCGCCCCGCTCGCCACAAACTTCATTACGTCCTTCATCGTTCCCGCCCTTCCATCTCAAACTGACCGCGTCCTGCCTACTATGACAGCGCTAGATTGGCTCAAGAGATTCTGACCATGGTGTCGATGAGGTTTCTGGATAGATATTCAGGAGTCTTCATCATGACTGCGGATCAGATTCGATCGTTGCAGCCGGCTCTGGCTGCGCTATTGCAGCGGTTCCGGCCCTGTTTCCACCGCGAGAACACGTTCGCCCATTGGGAGCGTTACCTCCTTGGGTTGATCGCCGATCTCAAGCGGAAGAGCATCGAGCCGATCGCCCTGGCTGCCGGTGTAGCCGTCCGAACGTTGCAGGAATTCTTGGCGTTCTTCGTTTGGGACCATGGCCGGGTCAACGACATGCTGCAACATCTGCTGATGGACGAACATGGCAGCGAGGAAGCCATCGGCGTGATCGATGCCAGTGCGCACGCCAAACAAGGAGACAAGACCCCGGGAGTCCAACGGCAGTGGTGTGGGGAGTCCGGCAAGCGAGACAACTGTATCGTCGGCCAGCACTTGCTGTACACGGACAATCACTCCAGCAACCCATTCAATTGTGTACTGGCCAGCAATCTGTATTTGCCCGAGAGTTGGGATGAGGGTCGCGATCGCTGTCGTGCAGCGGGCATTCCCGACGATGTGGTGTATCGCCCCAAGTGGCGCATCGCCATCGATCAAATCGAACGGGCCATCGGCAACGGCGTACGTTTTGCCTGGCAGACCTTCGACGAGGACTACGGTAGTGTTCCGGCGTTCTGGTTCGAGCTCGACCGGCTGGGCCAACGCGGCGTCGGGGAGGTGCGATCGAATCTCTACGTGTGGCCGACCCGGCCCCGCTTCCGATCGGGGCAAAAGGCGCATGCCGCCAAGCGTGTGGACCACGTGTGTCGTCACAGTCCCGCATTTACGCGGAAGAAATGGCATCGAATCAAGATCAAGGACACCACGCGCGGCCCGACGATCTGGGAAGTGAAGGCGGCACGGGTTCACTTGGTCAATACCTCGGGACTGGGCAGGCAATCGATTCCCACGGACCGACTCTACTGGCTGATCGTGGCCCGAAACCCCCGCACGGATGAGATCAAGTACTTTGTCAGCAACGCACCGGCCAAGATGCCCCTGAAGAAGATGATGACGGTCGGGTTTGCCCGCTGGCATGTGGAGAAGTGGTTCGAGCGCGCGAAACAGGAAGCGGGGTTTGGCGCCTTCGAAGTACGCACATACACGAGTCTGATTCGGCATTGGCTCTGTTCGCGTATGGCGATGTACTTCCTGGCCGCACAGACCGAGCGGCTTCGGGGGGAAAAACCCGAGGATTACCCTGGAACAAGTTGCGGACGCGGCGAACACGCTCGCATGGAGAATATGGAGTCAATGGCCACATTCAGCGACGTATGTGGCCCGGCATTGCGAATACTATCAGGAGCGTAACGAGGCCTCCTACCAAAGCCGGCGAAGAACCGCACCGCGTGCGGATACTTCATAGCGCTGTCATACTAGGCAGGCTATCCCAACGGACCGACGCGGACAAGAGGTGATTGACGGCGGTGACTGAGCCAAGATTTTGACAACCTTTTGACAACCTTTTGGCAACCCCTAACGACAACCTCTAACGGAAAACTTGAGAATAATCCTGCCCCGTTTCCCACTGTGCTGCACGCCATTTTAACGCGACAACCCTAACCCGACTGCGCAAAAAGGTTGTCATCCGCGCCTTAGGTCACACGCCGGAATAGTCCGGGTGTGATTGAGAGGTCGTGAGAATGATAGCAAGTGTGGAGAAGGAGCTGCTCACTGTGAAGGACGTGGCAGCTATGTTGTCAGTGTCGACGCGCCAGATTTGGAAGCTGCACAGCTCCGGGAGACTTCCTGCCCCGGTGCGCCTGGCGCGTTCGGTCCGTTGGCGACGCGGTGAGTTGGAACGGTGGTTGAGCGCGGGGTGCCCGGCTCGGGACAAGTGGGAAGCGATGCGGGGGGCGGGCGTATGAGCGAGTGGCGGCGGGTATCGAAACAAGACCCGTGCCCGGTATGCGGCAAGCCGGACTGGTGCGGTGTGGCGGTGGACGGTTCGGCGGTAAGGTGGCGTAAATCAATAAAGGTATCAAGGCGACTATGATGATCGTGGCTGAATGGTGTAGTTCCATTCGCCGTGGAAGTTGTGACGCTGGATATTCACTTGCTTCATTTCCTCATCCGTCACCT
>JBARRC010000159.1:0-2331 GCA_049644045.1 Phycisphaerae bacterium | reverse complement strand
GCCCCGTACCGCCCGTCCCTGGAGATTGCATAGAACTTCACGTCGAAGTTGGGCCGGCCGTCTTTGCGGCGAAGACGCTTTTCAGTGGTTGTTCTTGCGATCCGTCGCAAGGCCGCCAGGCAGGCGTCCGCCGGTGGCAGACCGCGTCGCATCCCTTCGACGACGGTGTGTGCTCCGCAGATCTTGATCACCGCCTCGCCTCGACCGGTGCTGCCGGCGGCCCCGACTTTGTTGTCGACGTACAGGCCCGCACCGATGATCGGCGAGTCCCCCACGCGCCCCGGAATCTTGAAGCTGAGCCCGCTGGTGGTCGTAACCCCGCTGAGATCGCCGGCGGGACTGAGGGCGCAGCAGTTGATCGTACCGTACGTGAAAGGGATGTTGGCAAGCGTGTTGGACTGAGCGTCATCGTCTGGCACTTCCGGCGGGATCCAGTCATCCCGATCAGAGCAGGTTTCCTTCCATTTGAGCCAGATCGTGCGCGCCTTGTCGGTCAGGAGGTTGACTTCTTCAAAACCGTGAGCACGGGCGAAGCGCAGCGCGCCCTCGCCGACGAGCATCACGTGGTCCGTTCGTTCCATCACGAGCCTGGCCACGCGCGATGGCGTCTTGATGTTGCGCAAGGCCGCGACCGCACCGGCCCGGCAGGTCGGACCGTGCATCACGCAAGAGTCCAGCTCCACCACACCGTCCTCGTTGGGCAGCCCGCCGTAGCCGACACTGGTGTCTTCAGGATCCTCCTCAAGAAGGTTGACCCCCGCGATGACGGCATCAAGCGTGTCCGCACCGCTGCGGATCATCGAAGCCGCTTTTTCCGTGGCGGCAAGGCCGTTGGCACTCGCGATCACCACCGGCCCCCCTGAGTTGGGTGAGCGGTTGGTTGAAGCCGTCGCCACTGCCGGTGAGAGCACGCCCGCGGCAGCCGCTGCGGCCGCGGACTGAAGAAATCCTCTTCGCGAAAGATCGTTCATGGATTACCTCTTTTCCAAAAGCAGCAGGCGTTCCTTTTCCTTGATACCCCTTGGTGATGAAAACCCACCGAGCGAACCGTCCGAGCGCAGCACGCGGTGACACGGGATGACCAGTGGCAGCGGATTGTGTGCCATCGCCCCGCCGACTGCGCGGGCCGCACCGGGCCTACCCGCCGTCTGCGCGAGGTCCGCGTACGATGCGGTCCCTCCATAGGGAATCCGCCAGCACGCTTTCAACACATCCTGCCGGAACGGTGGCACACCGGACAGATCGACCTCGACGGTGAACTTCGTCGGCTTACCGGCGAAGTAGTCGATCACCTGCTTGCGAAGCCGCGGAAGCAAATCCGGCGTTTCGACCGCATCCGGCCAGCGCTTGCGTATCGCACGCCGGATGCTCGACTCGCTCTGTGGCAAGAAAGTGGCGACCAGACGTTTCCCACGCGCCACGTAACCGAATGCCCCCCACGCCGTCTTGAAGATGATGTAACGCATCGAACCTCCCTCTCAGTTGAACCTTCACCCGAGGCACATAGACACAGAGCTACCGGAAAGGAATACGGAACCGGGCGCACCCCGTCAAGCCTTCGTCCACCACCTTCACGCTCCCGGGTCCGTGACACTTCCGGCGGGATCTGGTTGCTCGATCAGAGCCGCGACCGTGAGGGAGCGGACCAGTCGCACCCGCGTTATGGGTGTTTCCGCTCTAAATCGACGATTCCACTATGTGGAACGTGGGCCCGCCTCGGAGAAGTAGTGCATAATCGCGCACGGTCGTTTGGAACGTCCTTTGCATTGGGTGCATCCCATTTGGGGTGGCACGGTCTGGCCCGCCGCAGGCGGGACAGACCGTGAGAGCATCCAACCACGGCCACGCTGCGCGAGACCCTGCCACACGTCGCAGATTCGCCACCTTTTCTGGGATGCACCCCTTTGACATTCGGTGGTGCTTCTTGACAACCGCCCCATGTTCTGGCATAATCACAGATAGTCCTATCCCTAAAGATCGGTCTCAACACATGGAGGGATGTCATGATCCGTATCAAGTGTTGTGCACGCGCAATTGCGGTTCCCGGGTTGCTTCTTGTGCTTGCGGTACCGTTGAAGGCTCAACAACCTCCCGCGGACAATGCGGCACAGACCGCCGAGGGCCCGGCCTCTAGCGCCAGTGTGTCCGATGGGGCACGCCTCACGCGAGTCAACATAGATGTGGCTTTGCGCGACGGCACGGTGGCGAAGCAACGGCTTGTCGGCTACGAGATCATCCACAGCCTCGAGCCGCTGCCACCGGAGCTGGCCCGCAGGGCTGAGCCGCTGCCGGTCGGTGTGCCCATTCCCGTCTTTGAGGTGCACAACAACG
>JBARRC010000158.1:0-1694 GCA_049644045.1 Phycisphaerae bacterium | reverse complement strand
CTCCATGGCGGCGGCCGCACCCATCGTGTGACCGGTCAGTGCCTTGATTGAACTAAAGCACACGCCGTCCGGGAAGCAATTCTCCATGACCTTTACTTCGATGGCATCGTTTTGCGGAGTGCCTGTGCCGTGTGCGCACACGTAGTCGATGTCGGCTGGCACGAGTCCCGCGTCGCGAAGCGCGTCCTTGGTTGCGCGAGTCAGACCATCACCATCGGGGTGGGGGCGCGTGGGGTGATAGTCCTCGCATGTAATGCCGGCACCGCTGATCCGAGCTCGGATCGGCGCGCCGCGCGCCCGCGCCGATGCCTCCCGTTCGAGCAGGAACACCACCGCGCCCTCGCCGACGAACAACCCGTCGCGTTTCTCGTCGAACGGCCTGCATACTTCGGCGGCCATGATGCGCAGACGCATGAAACCGAGAAAGGCCAATCGACTGAAGCCGTCGGCCCCGCCGGCGAGCGCCACATCGCACCGTCCGTCAAGAATCTGACGCCGCGCCGCCGCAAGCGCCATGTTGCCTGCAGCGCAGGCGCCGTAGAGGTCCGTTGCGGAGCCGCGGGCTTCAGCCCGCGCGGATACGCCCGGTCCGGTTTGGGCGGCTGATCTCTTAAGAGATGGAGGACTCGATTCGTCGCCGCCGCTCCCTGACGGTCGCGGTTCGGCAAATTGCTCTCCCGCGTCTGAAGACGTGAGCCATCCGGCCAAATCCGCCTGGACATTCCGCGCGATGCATCCAGGCCGGCCGCTGATGATGCGCCGCATGTGATCGGCCGATAGCCATTCCGATTCGGGCGCGTCTAGCCGTTCCTCGATGAACTCGGTTTCGCCCATTGTGGTTCCGATGATGATCGCAAACCGGCCGGCTTCGACATCATGAGGTATGATACCGGCTGACGACACAGCGTGGCGCGAGGCCGCAACCGTGAGCCGCGACGCACGCCCAATATGGGTGCCCCACCTCTTCAGAGGTGGGGGATTCGATTCGTCATCCGAGGATCGTTCCCCCAGGTCTGAAGACCTGGGCCGCCCTCCCGGCGGAGGTGCCACGTCGATCGGCTCACGTACCTGACAGGCGATCTTGCGCGGCAACTCGCTCGTGTTGAGGCCGTCGACGGGTGCGGCCCCGGATCGGCCTTGACATAGCGAATCCCAAAATGTCCGCTCGCCGCAGCCGATGGGGGAGACAATCCCCATACCGGTAATGACAACGCTGTCTCCCACTGCATCTACACCCGTTATGAAGAGCCAGAGCCGGCTAACCCACCCGGGCTACAGGTACTCCATCGCAGGCGGTCCCGTGCGTTCCCGTCCAGACCTGGCCACCCCTGCGCCCGATAATCTACCGAGTGTATCTCGATTGGTGAAGCGATACAAGGCTGCCTTGTGAGTACGGTCGGCGGCGTATGATGCGGAAACCATAAACCATATAAGAGCGTCCAACAAAACCGAGCCGCGACCGTCAGGGAGCGGCATGTCCGCGCTGTGCCCGGACATGCCACCCAGCCGCAAACCGGGACGAAAGCCGAAGGAGACGAACAAACGCCCCAAGAAATAGGTATGGTGTCCCGAATGGCACTGCCGCGGTTTTTCGGCCTGTTACGGGGTTTATGGGGTTCGTTGGGTGCACGGGGCAATCCCTTAACGCGCCCAGAGAAACCACGAAAACCCTTGCGGAGTCCCCAAGAGCCACG
>JBARRC010000157.1:0-13052 GCA_049644045.1 Phycisphaerae bacterium | reverse complement strand
AAACCGTTCGTGTCCCGACGTTCGACTGTCGCGGGGTCGGCTGACCCTCATCATTGTTGTCGGGTGGTCGGTCTCCTTTGGAGGCGGGGGAGTCGATTTGATGGGATACTTGGCTGGACGTGCGAATCCCCCAGTCCCAAGGACCTGTTCAGCACGCTCTGGCACAGTCAGCCGAGTTTTGTGTTTGCTCTGCTTAGCTTGCGTGGTCGCTGTTAGCTATGCTGCGGGCGATCGACAGGCGGAGTTGGCCGATACCCCCGCCGCACCGGCGGAAAGGCAAGCCAGGAGCCCTTTCTTCGACGCCCGCTCGCAAATGGCCGAATACGCCGGCCCGGGACGGGATGTGCTCCCGCCGGAAGGAATCGAAGAGGTCAAGATTGGATGGTATGGCCCCGTTGACCCGGACCACGAAGAAGCAGGCGCGATGTGGTGTGCCGCCAAGTTGGCAATCGAAGAAGCGAACCGGGCAGGCGGTTATAATGGGCACCCGTTTCGCCTGGTGGCGAGCTGGTCGGAGAATCCGTGGGGTACGGGCATCAAGGGTGTCACGCGGCTGGTCTACGACGAGGGCGTCTGGGCGATTGTCGGGGCACCGAACGGACCGTCCGCCCATCTCGTCGAGCAGGTTGTCGCCAAGGCTCGGCTGGCTTTCTTAAGTCCCGTCAGCACCGACAAGACCACCAACCTCGCCAATGTTCCGTGGATATTCTCCTGCGCGCCGGGTGACCACCTTCAGGCACCCGTGCTGGCGCGAGCCCTGGTCGATGAAAGCGATGGACGTATTTCCGCGCGAGCCGCATGCTTTAGCTTGCGCGGTGTGTCGATATCCGATGACATCGCGATGGTGTCCAGACCACCGCACGGGCTAAAGCCCGCGGATCAGGGGGATGTGATAGACGCTCCCCCCTACCGCGACAGAAGCCTGGTCGTCGTCTCGTGCACCGATCACGACTCCCGGATGTTTGTGACAGAGCTGCTGGCGGCACTCAGCAACTTCGAGGTTTTCCCTGCCCTGCATCTGAAGTTTCGACCCGGCAGCACCGACTTCCGTACGCAATTGCGAAGCATTAGCCAGGCCCAGCCGGCTGCCGTCGCGCTGATCGCCGGTCCGCAGGACGCCGCCCGTTTCCTCACTGCCATGCGTCGGGAAGGATTGACCCTGCCCGTCTTCGGCGGGCCCGCGATGGGGCGCAAGCTGTTCGCCGAGGCCGCCGGGCCATTCGCTGAAGGCCTCCTATTCCCACTTTTGTGGCATCCCTCGGCTGCCGGCGAGCGGTCGGCCATATTTACCAGGCGCTTCCGCGAACGGTTCGGGATCGAACCGGACTACACGGCTGCCCACACCTATGATGCGATGAACTTACTGATCACGGCCATCCGCAGAACCGGCCTCAACCGTGTTCTGATCCGGGATGCCATTCGCGATCTGTCGCCCTGGTCTGGCGTTACCGGTACGATCACCTGGGACCCCACCGGTCACAACCACCGATCTGTCCGCCTGGGTACGATCCGAGACGGGCAAGTGACGCCGGTGGGGCAGTATTTCCGCGAGTGAAACCCAACGGGACCATAAGCGTCTGGCAATGTGTGTGGGACCGGAGGGTGGCATGGGCAAGCGACAGCTTGCCCGTGGATACTTGCCGGAAAGCACGGGCAAACAAGTTTGCCCATGCCACCCAGACGTCTCAATCCACCAACCGCGTGTTGAAGCGTTGGCGATAGCGACGGAACTCGTCACCTTTGGGATAGTGCTCGCCCGGCGGATACGGATAGGCACTCATGCCTTTGAAGGGAAGTGGGCCGATGGTGTCCGGCTCAGCCGTGTAGAGGTCCATGTCCTTGCAATAAGCGTGTGAGACGAAAATGAAGCTGCGGGTGTTTTCATCACCCGGTGGGGGCAACGCACGAGCATCGAAGCGGACGGCAATCTCGTCACCGGTGCCCAAGATGACGTAGCGGTCGTCGAACTCGGCCAGCAGGCTGTCGACCCGACCGTAACGCGTGTAGGCCCCGGTCGGCATTTTGAACGAGGAGGTCGGTTCGATGATGTCATAGGTGTAGATCAAAGGATGCCGGCCGTCGGGTGAGTATTCCAAGGGAAAGCCAAGGCGGCGAAGGTTCGCGTCAGCTATCGGCACAGTCCTGATCGCAAACCCCTCCGTTCCACGGTCGGCCGCAATGAATAGCTGATCGTAGTAGATTTCGAGGTTCGTCGAGATACGCAGTTTGCAGTTGCCTGGAGCTAGCTTGCCGGTGAGGTCGACCGTAATCATCCGGCCCATGCCGCCGGGCGCACCGGCATCGGGAACTATGGTCTCCCATCGGCCATCCTCAGTCTGCTGCTCGATCTTCATCGGCTGCCACTCTACGCCTGCCTGGGCAGCGGCATAAGTGGTCTGCGAATAGGGATATTCAATCCAGCCGTTTAGAAAGAGGTAAACGTTCTGTTCCGCGTCCGAGCCGCGGGCTTTCGCCCGCGCGGATGTCCCGTCTCCCGCCGAGCCGCGGCTTGAAGCCCGCGCGGATTTTCCGTCTCCTGCGGAGCCGCGGGCTTTAGCCCGCGCGGATGTCCCGTCTCCTACCGAGCCGCGGACTTTAGCCCGCGCGGCCTTCTCAGGAACCAGGTCAGCCAGTCGATCCGCGAAGTCCACCACCAGCGTATGAGGCTCGCAAAAACCGTAGAAACGCCGGTCAAGCTTCGGCTGATAGGCGTAGGTTCGATCCACCTCAGCCAATTGCTCGGTGCACTCGGTGCCGTCCGGTGCCATCGCCCTGACAGGAAAGATGGGATTCGCCGGACATAGAAGCCTGTGCGTAGGTGATGGACCGGTGATGGCCAACCGCTCATCAGGATACACACGGACTTCCCGGGGATGATCCACGGCCAACAGCTCGATCCGATCAACATACCCGACTTCTTCCATCGGCTCGCAAAGCCGCAGCTCGTAAAAGCCGTTCCTGGCGTCCAATTGCTCCGGCTCGATCTTGACGTGTTCGAGAACCTGGGGCGGGGCGTATTGACCGGGAGCCACGAAATAGCCAACCCCGCCTACGCCGGCAAAGTCGGTAATAAACTCGTGTCGCTCTCCGTTCCAGCCGAACAGCACCGGGCAGCTTGATACTCTACGTTCCATTTCGCTGATCCGGTGGTGCGTTCTGGCCGCCAGTTCGCTTTCGCACTGCGTTACGCCGTCGGGCCAGACAAACGCCAGATAGTCGGCTTTGGTCGCCCCGTTCAAGCCGAAGACCAGAGGCTTCCGTGACTGGCTCAGCCCGCCACTCAGTCCCGTGTAGGTAATCACCTGGTTGTGCAGGCCGCATCGCAGCTCCACCCGCGTGCCGAACCCGCTGGCCGGGCTGCGGGTGCGCTTGTCAGCTCCACGATCGCCGGTGGGCGTGATCGCCAGCCAGTTTGCCGGCGGCGTTAGCTTCGTCACGGCAAGCTCGATCCGCCCGTGTCCCGAAGTGCGCACACACAGACAATCGGGCACGCCGTCCCTGGTAAGATCCGTCAGCTCCGTTCCGATGACAGTGTCATCAGGAGGCATCGGCCAGACTCTCGTCTTGGACACGAATCGTCCCCAACCATCATTGAGAAGGACGTGGCCGTCCGGTCCGAAGACCACGATGTCCAGATCGCCGTCGAGGTCCACGTCTGCAACGCGAGTCGCACTGAGACGGCCCCACGTTGAGACCGCCTTGATGCACCCATCGAACTGCGGACTCGGTTTGAATGCTCCCGTTCCGTCAACCAGGTACAATCGGCCGGGCGTGTCCGGTCCCGGGGATACCAGCAGGTCCACTCGACCGTCGCCGTTGAAGTCCTGCAGGATGCCGCCGTAATCGCCGCGAATCGGCTCGCTGGTGATCTGCACTTCGTGGTATTTGCCAAGGCGGTCGTTGAAAAAAACCCGCGCAGCAGCAGCCCGGTTAAACACGACGAGATCCGTGTCGCGATCACCGTCGATGTCCGCGGGGGCGAGCATGATGCTTCGCTCCGATGGGCATGCGACGCCGGCCTCGGCTGCGATATCCGTGAATGTGCCGTCGGCGTTGTTGTTGAGCAACTGGTTGGCTGCCGGGGCGGCGTCACTGGTGGAGGTCGCGTTGCAAACGTAGATGTCCAGGTCCGCATCGTGGTCGGCGTCGAGAAAGACGCCTGACACGCTGATGACATCAAGCCCGCCGGTCTTTGTTTTCTCTGTTACGTCCTCAAAGGTGCCGTCGCCGCGGCTGCGAAACAGATGATTAGGCCCCGCGCAGCACACGAAGAGATCCACTTTGTCATCGTTGTCGTAGTCGCCGAAGGCGCACGAGATGGCCCCGCGTACACCCGCCAGACCCGAGGCTTCGGTGGCGTCGGCGAAGCTGCCATCGGTCCGACTCAGAAGAAGCAGCAAACTCCGGCGGCCGTTTCTGGCAGCCGCATTTGTAACCAGGTCGAGCCGCCCGTCTCCATTCACGTCCGCTGTCGCCAGTTGAACACCGTGGTCTGACACGATCTTCCCTGCAACGGTCGCTTGCTCTTTCACCTCGAAACCTTGCAACGGCGCCGACGCCGCGGCCTCGAACAGGATTTTCGCCGGCCCGGCGGTCAGCTCTCCGCTCGCCACACTGCGTCTGGGCACGCCCGAAACAGGCCGGACCACAGCCAGCGGCCCCATCTGGTTGTAATGGGGCATGACCACCTTGTCGGCAAGCGGGCTTTGACGCAGCTTGAGGAACCTTTCCTTATAGAACTCGGCCTTGTCTTGGTCATCCTCCTGCCTGGCGAACCGCATGAGATCGTAGTACGCGCTGACCAGAGCGGGATTCTCTTGAACGGCCCGCTCCAGCTCCGCCCGGCACGGCTGATTCAGGTGTGATTTACTGCGGGCCAGCAGGTACCAGGCGGAGGCGTCGTGAGGCAGGAGCTTGATAACGCGCTCAAAACAAGAGACGGCCTGCTCGTCCCGTCCGCGGTACTGGTGCGTGATCCCGCGAAAATACAAGGCCCGGGCATTGTCCGGTTCGAGGCGAAGGACCGCGTCCAACATATCCTCGGCTCGCTGAAGGTCGCCCTTGGCGGAACGGTTGTACATGGCGATGGCGAGGTTGACGCGGGCCTCGGCGGAACCCGGAGCCAGCTTCGAGGCCCGCTCAAAAGCCTCAACCGCCTCGGCGTACTCATACCTTTCCATCAAAGCCACCCCGCGGTTAGTCACCCGCACAACGGGGTCCGAAGCCCGCCACGCATCCTCGGGATCATCCCGAGCTTCGCCCAAAGGCACTGCCCAGCAGGCCGGTAGAATCGCCAGGGTTCCAAGCCAAACAATAAGAGTAGAAAATACAGCCGGTTTGAACGTACCCACGATAGTCAGCTCCACGCGTTATGGCCACCAATCGAGGCGCCTTTGAAAACCTATCCTACTCCCAAAGCGACGTGCAGGGGATGTTTTTGTGAATAAGTGTAGCGGTTTGGGATGGTATGAGTGCGCAGAATCGGTTAGGATGGCTCCACCACACCATAGGAGGAAAAACATGCGTATTCTAATGACCACAGGGCTGGCGCTCTTGGCGGCGGCTGGCACGGCTTTTGGACAGCTCTCGCCGGCTGACATTAAGGCATTGCAAGAGCAAGGCGAGGCCGAAGGATGGACTTTCACCGTGGGCGAGAACTCCGCCACCAGTCGTTCGCTGGACGGACTCTGCGGGTTCGTCAAGCCGGAGGATTGGTGGGTCGATGCCAAGTTCGACCCTTGCACGCGGAAGCGTGACCTGCCGGAATCCTTCGACTGGCGAAACCTGGGCGGTTGCACGTCCGTGAAGAACCAGGGCGATTGTGGAAGTTGCTGGGCGTTCGGCACCATGGGCCCATTGGAATGCAACATCCTGATCAAAGACGGCATAGAGGTGGACCTCTCGGAGCAGTGGTTGGTCAGCTGCAACCGTGAGGGTTGGGGCTGCAACGGCGGCTTCTGGGCCCACGACTACCATGAGTGGAAAACAGATACCTGCGGCGGGACCGGGGCCGTCCCGGAGGAGGATTTTCCCTACGTCGCCTACGACGCCCCGTGCGATTGCCCCTATCCCCATGAGTATTTCATCGACGACTGGGTTTACGTTGGCGATCCGTGGGGCATCCCACCCGTCGACGCCATCAAGCAGGCCATTCTGGATTACGGCCCCGTGTCGGTGGCCGTTTACGCCAACTCCGCGATGCAAGCCTATAACGGCGGCGTGTTCAACGGGTGCGCAACCGGCACGACCAATCACGCCGTGGTCCTCGTCGGCTGGGATGACAACCAGGGGACCGACGGCGTATGGTTCATGCGTAACTCGTGGAGCTGGTACTGGGGCGAGGGCGGTTACATGCGCATCCCGTATGATTGCTCCAGCATCGGCGAGGCTGCGTGCTATGTGGACTACCACGGCATGGCACTTCTCAACGTCAATCTTCCGAACCGACCGCCGAAGTTTTTCATACCCGGTGAGCCGACCCCGATCCAGGTTCAGATCGAGGAGATCGGCGACACCTATATCCCGGGGACCGGCAAACTCCACTACCGGTATAACGAAGGGTCGTGGCTGAGCGAATCGCTGCAACCCATTGGCGGCGACCTCTACGAAGCCTCCTTGCCGCCGCCGGCCTCCTGCCGCGATACGATGGAGTTCTACGTCAGCGCGGAAGGTGAGATCAGCGGTGTCAGATACGACCCGGCATTGGCTCCTGCCTTCACCTACACCGCCCCGGTTGGGGAATTCCTGTGGGTACTGAACGACAGCTTCGAGACGGATCAGGGGTGGACGGTTGAGAGCAGCACCAGCCTCACCGACGGCGCGTGGGAGCGCGGCGTCCCCGTCGGCGGGGGCGAGCGCGGCGATCCACCCACCGACTTCGACGGGTCGGGTCAGTGCTACCTGACCGACAACGCAGCCGGCAACTCCGACGTGGACGGCGGATACACCTGGTTGATCTCCCCGACGTTCGACCTGAGCGCAGAGGACGCGGAAGTCCACTACGCGCTGTGGTACTCGAACGACTACGGGGGCGACCCAGACAACGATCTGTTCAAAGTGTATGTCTCGAACAACGACGGCGCGAGCTGGGTTCTGGTTGAGACGATCGGGCCGGCCACCTCCGAAGGGTGGGAAGAGTACACCTTTACGGCCGGCGACTTCGTGACACGGACCAGCCAGATGAAGGTCCGCTTCGAGGCTTCGGACCTCGACGCCGGGTCGGTTGTCGAAGCGGGCGTGGACGACTTCTCCGTCCACCGGTTTCAGTGCATCCCGGCTGAGTGTCTGACCCCTCTCGTGTCGGACGTTGGTCAGCGCTATCTGGCGGTCACGCTCCAACCCGCCGATTCCCAATCCCGGATCGCGCTCGTTCTCACGCCTGATTGTGAGGGTGGTACGGCCAAGTATCTCGGCACGCCGGCGGACCCCGACAACATAGCCCCGCTCGTGGATGATCCGGCGAATGCCGCTGAGCTGTCGCCGGAACAGTGGGGTACGGTCTACATCACCGGAACGCAGCTTATCCCCGATACGGGGTACGTGGTGGCGTCCGATTGCGGCCCGTACGGCGACCCGTACCTTTCAGACCCTGTAGCCGCCACGACGACTGCATGGGGTGATGCGGTAGGTGATTATGTCGACGGTCAGTGGACGCCGGCAGACGGCGTCGTCAATTTCAACGATATCTCCGCAACGGTGGATGCGTTCAGGCAGTTACCGACGGCGCCGCCGTGGCAGTGGTGCGACGTAATGCCCACCGCGACCCCCGACAGCGCCATTGACTTCGACGACATCAGCTCCATCGTCGACGCGTTCCGGTCAGCACCGTCTCCGTTTGACGGGCTGGATCCCTGTTCGTGATCGCGACTGTGTTAAGACGCGGCACGTGAAATGCGCGGGTGCCATGCCAAAGCCGAAGGCGCGGGCATGGTGTTACGCTGCGCCGAGAATCCTCTCTCGGCACCTGCCAGAGGACCGAGAAGGGATTCTCGGTCCAGCGAAGAAGGCTATTCTTGGGCCGCGCTGCGCTTGGCCACGGCACCCGGTGCGTGAGGCGCCGATTCAGGGCGTGGCGAATGTCACTAACACGACGCCGGCCATCGCAAACGTGACAGCAACCGCTTTCCGCGGGCCGAAGCTTTCCTTGAGGAACACCGCAGCCAGGATGATCGCGAAGATGACCGACGTCTGGTTCAGGATGCCGGCGATGGAGGCATGGGTGTACTTGAAGCCGCCGATCCAGAAGATCATAGCGAGGTAGGCGCCCAGGACCGCTCCGGGCAAGCTGAATCTCCACACCGCAGAAGGTTTGAACGCCAACCACAGCTCCTTCCGCTTTGCAGAAGCGGAAATCACCAGCGCCAGGATCAGCGTACCGGCAATCAAACGCAGCATGGTAGCCCAGAGGAGGGGAAAGTCGTTCAGAACCGGCTTCGCGATCACGATGCCAAAGGCCATCAGCGCCATTGATGTGGCACCTAAAAGAAGGCCGGCGATTAACTGCGCGCGGGTCCTGCCAGGCGCTGGGTCGTGACGCGAGGAAACGAACACGCCCGTAAGGATCAGCCCGGCACCGAGGTAGTGAACGGCTGAAAGATCTTCCGACAGCAAAAGCCACGAAAATAGGATGATGAGCGGGCTATACAGGCAATCGACGATCGAGATGGTGCCCACCCCGACCAGGTTGAGAGCGTGGAAGAAGACGGTGTCGGCCAGCGCAATCCCGATGATCCCGCTGAGCATCAGGATGCAGATATCCCCACGGGGAAAATCACGAAGCACGCTGAACCCCCCCTCCACCACCGGAATGGTCGCCGCCAACAGCACGATACCCACGGTGTTTTTGAACAGGTTCAGCGCCAGCGGCGGGACGCTCTCACCGCTGCGCTTGAACAACACGAGCGCACAGGCCCAGGTAAGAGCCGCCAGAAGTGCAAAGATTTGTCCGAGCAGGTGTCCTGCCATGTGTTACTGGGCGATGCCGGACTCGAACCGACGACCTCCTCCTTGTAAGAGAGGCCGGAGACGCCGCCGAAAAGCCCGGAAAACACTTTATTTACAGAGGCTACACCACTTTCGCAGCTTTTGCAAGTCACCTCGCCCCGAACAGATGGCGCACGAAAAACCCCATCTGACACGCGAAAAATGCGATTCCGATGGGGTTAACGGAGAGGGCGGGATTCGAACCCGCGAGACAGGTGTAAACCCGTCTGACGGTTTAGCAAACCGTTGGTTTCAGCCACTCACCCACCTCTCCAAATGTTTGTAAAACAAAGGGTTACGAGAATCTTAGCCCGTCTGCCTTTCTCTGACGAAAACCGATCGCCGTGGCACGGTGCACTTATTCGGGGTCTGGGCAGGATCCACAAACTACCCTGGACCACTACCACGCCATCGCAGCGGACTTGTACGCAGGCCGCGCGCCTCGCCCTGAGTAGTACCAGGAACCAAGCCGACAGTCAAGGCGAGGAAAAGGTGTTAGGATGATTTTCCTGGCAGTTGCCTACGGCTGGACATCACCCTTCGCCCACGCGGATGCCCTCGAAAGGACATCCAAAAATCATCCCGACACCTTTTCTTCCCCCGCAAAATGAGATAGGACTACTTCTTGTTCTGTCGGGGGTGGCCGGGTTTGGGCAGCTCGATCCCCAAGGACTTGATCTTGCGGAATAACGTGCTCGGGTTGATCCCGAGTTCTTTCGCGGCAGCTGTTCGGTTGCCGCCATGTCGGCGAACCGCATCTGTAATGAGCAGCGTTTCGACGGCCTTCAACGTGCGGGGGCTCCTGTCCCGTGCCGGCGTGGCGTCAGCGTCGCTGCGCAACGCCGGCGGAAGGTGGCGCAGATCGATTAGTCCGCTTTGGCAGAGGACGAACGCGTGCTCAACGACGTTCTCTAGCTCGCGCACGTTGCCCGGGTAGTCGTGTTCCATGAGAATCGCGAGGGTCTCTTCCGAGACCCCCGCTATTTCCTTGTTTTGCAGACGATTGAATCTGGTGATGAAGCGATCTACCAGAAGCGGGATGTCCTCTCGTCGGTCACGCAGCTCGGGCAACTTCAGCCGTACCACGTTGATTCGATAGAACAAGTCCTGTCTGAAACTGCCTTTTCGGACCAGCCGGCTGAGGTCTTTGTTCGTGGCTGCGATCACGCGAACGTCTGCCTCAACGGGCTCAACCGAGCCGAGCGGCTCATAAACCCGCTCCTGCAGTACGCGTAGCAACCGCGCCTGCATTGCCGCCGATACGTCACCAATCTCATCCAAAAGAACCGTTCCACCCTCCGCGATCGCAAAGCGTCCAGGCTTGTCGCGTCGGGCGTCGGTAAACGCACCTGCTTTGTAACCGAAGAGCTCCGATTCCAGCAGCGTATCCGGCAGGGCGCCACAGTTGATCGCGACGAAGCGCTTGTCGCGGCGCCGTGAGAGGCTGTGTATCGCCCGGGCGAAAAGCTCCTTGCCCGTGCCGCTCGCGCCTTCGATGAGCACGGTGCTTTTGCTCTTGGCGATCTGGGGTAGCAGTTCGAAAAGTTCCCGCATACGGGGGCCGCGGCCAACGATATCAGCAAAGGTGTATGTCCCCTGCAACTCCTTGCGCAACTCCTCGACCACGCTAAGGTCTCGGAACGTCTCGACACCGCCGATGGCGTTGCCATCGGTGTCCTTCAAGACCGCCGCCGAGATGCTAATGGGAACGCGCTGCCCTTGAGCGTCCAGAATATAGATCGCCTTGTTGATCGTCGGTCGGCCGGTGTTGAGGGTCTGTTTCAGAGCACACTCGCTCTCACAGATGCTGGCCCTAAAGACGTCGCAGCACCGCTGCCCGATTGCCTCTTCGCGGGGCACGCCTGTAATCCGCTCGGCGGCCCCGTTGAACGACATGATCCGCCAATCCTTGTCGACGGTGAAGACCCCGTCGGCGATGGAATCGAGAATCACATCATTAGCTTGTTGTTGAGGCGACTCACTCATGACAGTTATCCCGCACAACGGATTCTACTGATTTTGCTCTTCCCGGTCACTCAGGCAGGTCATGTAGCGTCTGGATCGTTGCCTTTGCCCGATCGTCTGTGTAGGCTGGTTCACCCAGTACAGTAGCGGTATACCGCTCTCTTTGTCACGGAGCATCGACAATGAGCCACAAGCCAAATGCTCATGCAAGCCATGTGTCGGATAGGAAACAATCCCCTCGTGGCTGTGCCGAGGAGGCTGGCTCGACGGCCGACATGCTGAGGAACCGTCTGATGGGCGATACGCGCGACCGGACGATCCGGCAAGCGGTCGGTGGTGGACGATTCTGCGCCGTTATGCTTGACGATGGTCGGGTGGGTGTGGCGAATTTGTGTCCGGATGTGTGCGGCAAACCGTCGCGTCACGTCTTGGACTTGCTGCCCCGATCGGGCACGTCGGCCGCGGACGCGCTGGCGACCTTGTCTTCGCCTGAGCGCTCCGCCATTGGCCTGGCCACCGCCAACGCACTGGCCAACCGACTTACCGGGGAAGCGGACGAGTCCTACGGTAGTGCTTTGTGGCACAGTAGCGGGCGATGGAGGCAGGTAAGCATCGGCAGCGATCTGCTGGACGTGCTTGAACTGAGACCCGACGACCATGTGGGTATGGTGGGTTGCTTCAGTCCGATGGTCGACCGGATCCGGCAACGCGTGCGCCTACTGTCGATCTTTGAGAGGGGCCAGCGCCTCACCCCGGATCTTCTCCCCGAGGACCGGGCGGCCGAGTTGCTGCCCCAGTGCTCCGTCGCGCTGATTACCGCCACCACGCTAATCAACGGCACCATTGACGAACTGCTCGCCGCTGCCCGGGATTGCCGTGAAGTCGTCCTACTCGGTCCGTCCACGCCGCTTGTACCGGAGGTGTTTGATACGTCTTCTGGCCGTGTCACTCTGCTGGCGGGTGTGGTGGTCACCAACGCCGAGGTGCTGCTGCACACAGTTGCCCAAGGCGGCGGCACGCGGGACTTCAAAACCAGCGTGGCCAAAGTGAATGTAAGGGTGAGCGTCGGCGGCGAGGATCCGTCCTCAGTATAGGCGCTGAGCAGCAATCGGGCACTGCGGTGCCTTCTGGCAAGGAGAGAACGGAATGCCGGACAACCGGAGAGCATCCAAGCGGGTCATGGAGATAGGTCGCCCACCCGGCGCCAAGGTGGCTGCTGGAGAGTGTCCGCGAGCATCCGGAGTGACAGTCGAACGAATGGAGCCTTATAATGCCTAGTGACATCAACACGTTCTTCACCGAATGGAAGACCGGCACCGAGAGAATGAAACAGCAGGCGCCCGACATCGCAAAGGGCTACGGCAGTTTCTATCACACTCTGATGAAGGAAGGCGCCCTGGCTTCGCGCGAAAAGGAGCTCATTGCTCTTGCGATCGCCCTGACGAGTCAATGCACGCAGTGCCTGTATTGGCACTTGCGGAAGGCTCTCAGTGTTGGAGCGACGCGGGAGCAGATTCTGGAAGCCGCCGGCGTCGCCGTGATTATGCAGGGCGGCCCGGCATTCACCAGAGTACCGGATGTGATCAAGGCCCTTGAAGATCTGGAGGACGTCGAGGGTGTTGGCCAAGTATAGACGCGTGGTCCGCCACTGGGATTCCCAGAATCGTTGAGCACTGGCAGGCGAGCTGCCGGTGGTACCCCGCGCGGAGAGCGGTTCATTACTGATCCGCTGGCGGATGACCCTCGACCTTTACCGAGCATCGGCAATGAAGAAAAAGCGGATGGTCTACACGATTCTCTTTTGCGTCTGGATCGGTCTCAACTACTTCAGCATCTTCGGGGATCGCGCGCAAGAATTGGCGGACAACTTCGCCTTCTATCAAGATCCCCCCATGTATCTCTCGACGTTTCAATACTGGTTCTTCAACATCGTGAGTATCCTTTTTGATTCGATTTGCATTGCCATTGCAACGGGAATCTTCGCCTATCACTATCGCGAGTTAAAGACGCGGCATTACGTCGCGTTTGCTCTTTTCATCCGCTACTTTGCAATCGTCTTTTTCCTTCCCCTCGCCCTTTGGCGAGAATCCCTTTCCGAAATACTC
>JBARRC010000156.1:0-4654 GCA_049644045.1 Phycisphaerae bacterium | reverse complement strand
GAACAGGAAGCCGCCCGCCTGTTCGACCTGACCGTAGCCGCCACACGTGGGACAGGTTCGGCGCTGCGATCCTGGTGCCGAACCAGTGCCACCGCAAGTGTCACAAGAATCCTGACGAGTGAATTGAATCGACCGCTCGGCCCCGGTCAATACCTCCGCCAGTGTAAGCTCGACTTCGGTTTGGAGATCCGTGCCCCTGCGACTTCGGCGACGCCCGCCGAAGCCCCCGCCGAAGATGTCGTCAAACATCGAAAAGATGTCATCAAAGCCCATGTGCGAGAAATCATGGACTCCCGCACCGCTGAGTCCGGCGTGGCCGAACTGGTCATACCGCTGTCGCTTGGCCGGGTCGCGGAGGACTTCGTAGGCTTCGGCAGCTTCCTTGAACTTCGCCTCGGTATCCGGGTCGTCCTTGTTTCGGTCGGGATGATACTTGTGGGCGAGGCGCCGATACGCCTTCTTGACTTGATCGGGCGAGGCGTCTCGACCAACGCCGAGTACCTCGTAATAATCCCGCTTCCCACTGATCACCGCCATTCCTCAACAACTCTCTCTGCTTGTGGGACCGACTCCGCTTGTGGGACCGACTTTCCAGTCGGTCGGTTCAGGGTCGACAAAGCGACAGGCTGGAAAGCCTGTCCCACACACTTCTTCCCACATACCTCTTCAACAGGCTCCTGCGGCAGCACGACGGTTCGCAACCCCGCCCCGTAGCTCGGCATACAAAGGGCGGACACGGCGGTCCGCCCTTTGCTATATCGCCCGTATGCTAGGCGCGCTCCACTCTAGCGGACCGCGTGTTCGATCTTCTTCTCCTCATCCTTGAGCTCCGTTACGAGAACCTCGGTGGTCAGCATCAGACCGGCCACGCTCGCCGCGCTCTCCAACCCGACGCGTGAGACCTTCGCCGGATCGATGATGCCGGTCTTGACCATGTCGACGAACTCGCTTTTCTGGACGTCAAAACCGTACGCCCCGCTCTTCTCGAGGATCTGCTCGATGACCACGTCGCCCTCACCGCCGGCATTGGCGACGAGCTGCCGTGTTGGAGCGCGGAGGGCCTGACCGACGATGTCGACGCCGATCTTCTCATCGCCCCGCGCCCGGTCCCGCGCCTTGGTGACGGCTGGGATCGCACGCAGGAACGCCACGCCCCCACCTGGCACGATGCCTTCCTCGGCCGCGGCTTTGGTCGCGTGGAACGCGTCGTCGACGAGATCCTTCCGCTCCTTCACCTCGATCTCGGTGGCACCGCCGACGCGAATGACGGCCACGCCGCCGGTCAGCTTCGCGAGCCGCTCCTGCAGTTTCTCGCGATCGTAGTCGCTGGTGGTCTTTTCGATTTGGCTGCGGATCTGCTCGCAGCGTGCCTTGATGTCCGACTTCTTGCCCGCGCCCTCGATGATTGTGGTGTCATCCTTCGTCACCACGATTTTCTTGGCTGAGCCCAGATCCTTGAGCGTGATATTCTCCAGCTTGATGCCCAGGTCCTCGCTGATCATCGTCGCGCCGGTGAGCACGGAGATGTCACCGAGCATGGCCGTGCGCCGATCCCCGAAGCCCGGCGCCTTGACGGCGCAGCAGCTCAGCACACCGCGGATCTTGTTGACGACCAGGCCGGCGAGCGCTTCACCGTCGACGTCTTCCGCAATGACCAGGAACGATTTACCTGCCGAGGTGATGGCTTCCAGCAGTGGGAGGAAGTCACGCAGGTTCGACACCTTCTTCTCGTAGACGAGGATCGCCGGGTCGGTCAGCACGCACTCCAGCGAGCCGGGATCGGTCATGAAATAGGGTGAGAGGAAGCCCTTGTCGAATTGCATGCCTTCGACGATTTCCTTCTCCATTTCCAGCGACTTTCCCTCTTCGATCTCTACGACGCCCTCGGTGCCGACCTCGTCGAGCGCGCCGGCGAGCAGTTTGCCGATCTCCGCGTCGCCGTTCGCCGAAATTGTCGCTATCCTGGCAAGATCGTCGTTCGACCGCACCTTAATCGACATTTCCTTAATCGCGTTGACCGCGGCCGTCACCGCTATGTCGATCCCCCGCTTAACTGCCATAACATTGGCGCCGGACGAGACGGCCTTGTAGCCCTCGCGGAAGATCGCCTCAGCCAGAATCGTTGCCGCCGTGGTCCCGTCGCCAACTTCATCGCTGGTCTTCGACGCGACCTGATTGATCAGCTTCGCGCCCATGTTTTCGAACGGTTGGGGCAACTCGACTTCCTTGCTGACGGTCACCCCGTCCTTGGTGACGCGTGGCGCCCCGAAGGACTTCTGCAAGATCACGTTACGCCCCGTCGGACCCATCGTGACTCTGACGGCGTCCGCCAGTTTCGAAAGTCCCTTCAGGATTTGCTGGCGAGCCTCCTGGGAGAACATCATTTGCTTGGCCATAGCCAACTCCTTCCAGAGTGTATCTCGATTCACGAGCCGCACGCTTGAGCTTGCGCGGACCTCCGCGCGGGTTGAAACCTGCGGCTCACGCACATCCGCGCGGGCTGAAGCCCGCGGCTCACGCACATCCGCGCGGGCTGAAGCCCGCGGCTCGCGATGCGATGCAATCTACTTATCCACAACGGCTAAGATATCGTTCTCACGAAGGACGACGTACTTGTCCGTCCCAAACTCGATCTCGGTGCCGCTGTACTTGCCGTAGAACACCTCGTCGCCGATGGATACGCCCATCTCGCCGCGCGCGCCGCTGTCGAGCAGCTTGCCGGGGCCAATCGCGACAACCACGCCGCGCTGCGGCTTCTCGCGGGCGGTGTCGGGAAGAATGATGCCCCCGGTCGTCTTCTCATCAGCTTCACATGGTTCGACAAGAATACGATCGTCCATTGGACGGAACTTGATTTTCTTTTTCGTTGCCGTTGCGGTTGCCATCGCTATTTGCTCTCCATCTAGTAGTCCATGTCCTCGCCCATGCCTGGACCGGGTTCCTCCTCACCCTCTTCCTTGGGCTTGTCCGAAATACAGACCTCGGTGCTGAGCAGCACACGGGCGACACTGCTGCCGTTTTCCAGTGCTATTCGCACGACCTTCGTCGGGTCGATCACACCGTCCTTCACTAGGTCGGTGAACACGCCGGTGTCCGCGTTGAAGCCAAACGATCCGCTCCGGGCGAGCACCTTGTGCATGACCACGCCCGGGTTGGCGCCGGCGTTCGCACCAATCTGACGCAGGGGGGCCGCCAGCGCTTTACGCACGATCTCGACGCCGGTCTTCTCGTCACCAGACGACTTGAGGGTGTCGAGCACGTCGGCACAACGCAGCAACGCGACCCCACCGCCCACGACGACCCCTTCCTCGATGGCGGCTCGCGTCGCATGCAGTGCATCCTCGATGCGGGCCTTCTTCTCTTTCAGCTCCGTCTCGGTGGCGGCGCCGACATTGATCTGCGCAACGCCACCCACCAGCTTCGCGCGGCGTTCTTCCAGTTTCTCACGGTCGTAGTCGGAGGTCGTCGTCTCGATCTCCTGGGCGATTTGCCTGATCCGGGATTGAATCTCGGCCGTCGAACCCGCACCTTCGATGATCGTGGTGTCGTTCGCATTAATGCGGACCTTCTTGGCCTGGCCCAGGTCCTTGATCGAAAGGTTCTCCAGGTCAGTGCCGAGGTCCTTCATGATCGCCGTCCCGCCGGTCAGCACGGCGAGGTCTTGCAGCATGGCCTTGCGGCGGTCACCGTAGCCTGGAGCCTTGACGGCACAGACCTGGAGAATCCCGCGAAGCTTGTTGACCACCAGTGTCGCCAGCGCTTCACCCTCCACGTCCTCGGCGATGATCAGAAGCGGCCGTTTGGCCTTTGCAACCTTCTCGAGCAACGGAACCAGCTTCGGAACGTTGCTGATCTTATCCTCGTGGACCAGCACGAACGCCCTGTCAAGCGCACACTCCATCGCGTCCTGGTCCGTCACGAAATGGGGCGACAGAAAACCGCGGTCGAACTGCATGCCCTCGACCACTTCGATGGTCGTCTCAGACGTCTTCCCTTCCTCGACTGTGATGACGCCGTCCTTGCCGACCTTCTCAAAACAGTCAGCCAGAAGCTTGCCGACCGATTCGTCGTTGTTGGCGGAGATCTTCGCGACGTTGATGATGTCGTCTCGTTTGCCCACCTTCACCGGACGGGACATATCCTTCAATGCGTCGACCACCTTTCGAACCGCCTTCTCGATCCCGCGGTTCAGCGCGAAGGCATCCGCCCCGGCTGCGATGTTCTTCAGGCCATTCTGGAAGATGGCCTCCGCCAGGACGATGGCGGTGGTGGTACCGTCACCCGCGACCTCGCTCGTCTTGGTAGCTGCTTCTTTGACGAGCTGGGCGCCCATGTTCTCGTACTTGTCGACCAGATCGACCTCCTCAGCGACCGTGACGCCGTCCTTGGTAATGTTCGGGCCGCCCCAGCTCTTGTCGAGCACAGCATTGCGCCCCCGGGGACCGAGCGTCGACTTGACCGCGGTGGCCAGCTTTTCGACACCGTTCCAGAGGGCCTTGCGGGCTTCCTGCTCGTAGGCCAACTGCTTGACCGCCATGTTGTAAGTCTCCTCATGCACGTATGTGTAAGAGTCGTGAAATCCGCTGCGACGCTGACCGGCGAGCCTGAATAACGACCTTAGCGCACCGATCACCGTTCGAATGATGGCAAACTG
>JBARRC010000155.1:0-5538 GCA_049644045.1 Phycisphaerae bacterium | reverse complement strand
AGGACGGAGTGACAGGCAAAAGACACACGCACGTTCCAATCGGTCCCCCACCCTTCGCCCCGAGTGTCGGTGCGATGACGCACGCATACGGGGGGGCGAAGGATGGGGCACCCCCGCCTGCCTTTGGCAACGGGAATAAACAGCACAACCCGTCACGACGACGCGCCTTTGGCAATAGCTTGGTCAATCTTGGCGATCAATTGTTGTGTTTTTTGGATGTCCTGCGCGGCGGCGTCGCCGTAGGTTTCGAAGTTTCGCAGGGCGGCGAGGGCATACTCCCGCGCATCCGGCAGGCGACCTGACTGTGCGAGGGCCAGCGCGACGTAGTAGCGGGCTGTGGCCGCGTGGTAGAGATCGCCCGCTGCTTCGAAGTAGCGGATCGACTCGCGGTAGTGCGGCAGGGCGCGGTCAATGTCGCCCACGTTGTTGTAGATCATGCCCAGTTGGCTGTGCGTCACCGCCAGATCATCTGCTGCGTCAGGCGGAAGCAGCTCGAACGCCTGGTGGTAGGAGTTCAAAGCCGCGTTGATGTGGCGATCCATTTCCGGGTTTGGCTTCGCGGCAGCCCGCGCTTCCTTGAAGCGTCCAAAGGCCACAGCGCCCAGTTCGCTATGGCATTGGCTACGTCCAAGTCGGTCGCGCTCATCTTGAAGTTCCAGACTCCGCCGGTACCAATCCTCGGCCTTCGCAAGATCGCGAATCGCGGCAATGTATAAGTAGGCGTTCCCAAGGTTGAAGGCACAGACGGCGGCACCCGCTCGTTCGTCGATTCACTCGGCCAACGCGAACGCCTCTTCATACGATGCAACGCATTCCACCTGCTGGAGTTCGCGTTGGATTTCCCCCAGTTCGTGGAGCGAAGCAGCCAGCGACCGGATCGCGTTGCGCTGGGCACCGTCCAACGCTTCCGCTTTGAGTTCGAGGGCCGTTGCGGCTTCCCCGCGAGCCCAGTCGACGCACACCCGCTGAAAACGCTCGGCCTCCGCCCACTGCCGCGCTTCACGGGCGAGACACGCGCGATATTCGGTCACAAAGGCCCATTCTTTTTCTCGTCCAGCCAAGGGGCTGTCGGTTTCTGTAGCCACAAAGTCCGGCACGATCTCCTCCACCAGCCGCCGCCACTGCGCCCGGCGACCCGTGTGACCGTAGAGACTGCGCAAGCCCTGCATCGTGCTGGTGATCCGATGCCACCAGTCATGTGTGCGCGCCAGGCGCCGGGCGTGCAGCAGGTTGGCTTCTTCGGCCGACAGCGCGGCGATCACGTCGCGGTTGCCGGCTCCGTACTGGTCGTGGTAGTAACTCCCCAACTCGCCCATCGCTTCGACGAAGGCGCGGGCGACCCCCTCCCCCGAAGCGGGGGAGGGGAAGTAGTGGTCAAAAAGTGTCTTGAAAAACCACGGCAGGGCGGGGTGGATGGTGTAGTACCCGCCGCCGTGGGCGGTCAGCAGGCCCACTTCAGCCGCCCGGTCCAATAGCACCGTACCCGCCTCACGGGTCAGCCCGCGCAGCTCGGGCAGACACCAATCTGGGCGCTCCCCCTCGAGCATCGTCGGATCACCGCCCATGATGCGCAGCGCATCCACATCGACAAAGCCCTGGAAGAAGTGGAGGCAGGCCAGTCGCTTACGTTCGGGTTCGTTAAAGGCGGCCTCGAAACCGTAGGCGAGGGATGCGCCCAGGCTTCGGCTGCGCCCCTGGTCGGCTTCGTCCGTAAACGCGGCTTCGCCGCGCCGGAGCCTGTCGACAAACGCTTCGATTTGCTCTCGCTTCTTGAGCCCGTCGCGCAACGCCTGACCCACCAGCACCGTGATCGTTAGCGGGTTGCCGCCGGTGAACCGCAGCAGCGGGCGCCAATCGTCCACGTCGGTCAGCTTGCGGCTGTGTTTCTCCGCCAGCGCCCGGGCCAACTGCACCCGCTCCTGCATGGGCATCGGCGGTACGGCGATCCGCATTGGTAAATCGTCTCCCAACCACGGTCGCTCATCCCGCCGCGAGGTGAGCAGGAACCTGGCTTTCGTCTCCCTTGCGTCGCGCAAAAAGTCGACCAGCTCGCGCTCCTCCTCGTTGCTCCACGTCGACTCCGTCCCCGTGGGGAACCCGGCCACCGGCTCGACATTGTCCCAGACCCACAGGACGGGAATCTGACTCAGCACTTGCAGCGCGACCTTGCGTCGCTCGGGATCGTCCAGGGCCAGCCAGTTCACGCCCGCTTTTTCGAGCGCCGCTCCAAACACCTCTCCCATGCGGTCCAGCACCCGCGCCAGTGGCAGGTACTGCTCGAACGACGTGAACAACACCGGTCCCTTGACGCCCCCGGTGAGCGCGTACCAGCGGGCAAACTCCGCCGCCGTGGCTGTCTTGCCACTGCCGGCGTAGGCATGTAGCAGGACGATTCGCTGCGTGTCGAACGCCCGGTCCAGGGCCAGCAGCGTTTCGTCGCGGCCGAAGAAACCGGCATCGGGCGGCTTGGGCAAGCGAGAATCCATCTCCTGGGTCACGCCGGGGCCGTCGGCACCGAGAGTTATCTTGAGAGGGGCGTCTTTGACCGGGTGCGGGAAGAGCGCTACCGGGCGCGACTCGTAAACCACCGGGACCATCCAGTCCCGCAGGGGCATCGGGTCGAAGGCGATCTCCCGCAGCGGTTGATCGTGAAGCTGTTTGCGTCCAAGCGTGACAGCCTCACCAAGGGTGGTGGCCCTCGCAAGCGCGGCGTACAGGTCGACGAGAAACTGAGCACCGGTCTCGACGTAAACGTTGTATCGCATGGCCACGACGCCTGGGACGCCCGCGTCCATCACTTCCTGCGTCAGCGAGCCGAAGGCGCGGGCCTGGGCATGAGGGTCGGCCAGTTTTGCGTCGCGCCCGGATTTCGGGCCATGTTCGCCGGGTTTCGTGGCTGCCTCTGCGTAGGCGGATCGGCAGGCATTTAGCACCAGGACCGGAACGTCCGTCGCGACCAGCAGCCTGCCGAGCGCAGGCCCATCGACCAGTTGCCTGTCGGCGTCCACGGCAGGGTTCTCAAACAACAAGTAGCCGTGTGCACCGGGGCGCGGCTGGGACAAAAGCAGCCGATTCATCTCTTGGCGATCGTCCGGTGAGGTAGCCGCGCCGATGATGTCCGTAAAGTCACCGTGCCCATCAAAGTGGACGACGTGATAGGGACATCCATCCGCCTTGGCGGCGCGCAGGTCCCGTCCCAGTTTCTCGAACGTTGGCGGACGGAGCACGTCCAGTTGAAATACTCTGGCCGCGTCCCTGCTCAGGCCCTTGAGGATGCACATAGCGTCGGAGCGGAACGGAAGTCGATCGCGAGCGGGACGACAAATAATCAGCAGGATGCGAACGGATTCGGCGGGCTGGGGAGCTTTTGGCTCGCGGACCGTCGTTGTATAGGTACGAACAAAAGTGTGCGACCCCAGAGCGAGAAACCCATCCGTATCGGGGTCGAAGAGCAGTTCCCAGGGCACGTCAGTCGCGCCTGACACGTCGGTGGCTACCTCGACCCGGACGGTGTCCAGTTGATCCACTACTTTTGTCCATAGTTTTCGCGTGTCGTTGTTGGCCTGAAAAACGGCCTTGAACAGTTCCGTTCCGATCTCGGTCATCCGCTGCTCGATGCGTGCGGCAATCTTTGGTGCGGGGTCGTCCGGGTATTGAAGGTAGTCTTCCAAATACCAGCGCAGGTCTTCCTGATCCTGCGCGGTCATATCGAAGGCGAACGAGGCGGTGGCGGTTTGTCGAGGCAGGCCGTCGCCCTCCAGCGCGATCTCGACGCGATAGTTGCCCGTGCTTACCGTGTTCTGTTTGATGCGTAACGTGGGCATCATCCGGCGCTCCAACAATGTTCCTCAATCTGCTTTTGCTGACGCGATACTCGAACCGGTTCGATAATTATCTTGAAGCCCCAAACATAGTGGCGAGCCGCAAGCTTCAGCTTGCGCGGAGCTCCGCGCGGACTAAAGTCCGCGGCTCGCTTCGGCGCCGGCCGCACGCATATAATCGTGGAATTTATGAAACACAGTATTGGCGATGTCTCGTTTCACCGTCAATTTACCTGGCTGCCCGGCTATTGATCATTTGGTTTCCGTGTAACCCGAGAAAGACTATGAAACCGGAGCCTCGAGGCAGCCGGTAGAATCCGAGGTCGTTCAAAACCTAACACCGGATGACCCAAAGGAGCAGAAGGCTCCTGATCAACCAGTTTATTGGATTCGATGTGGATCACAAGCGTACGGTGGCGTACATTGGGTGCGTGACAGGCGGACATGTTTTGGCGTGTGGGCAGTCCCGGAGGGACGGAAGAAATTAGCCCAGGGCGTAAGCCCTGGGATGTGAGGGCGACTGTGAACGGAAAGCCCCGTAGGGGCGGCAGAGACGCTCACATTGTTGGAATCTGTCTTCCGCCCCTCCGGGGCTGAAATCAGGGAGGAGCACAACTTGTTCCAGGGGCTTACGCACCTGGCTATTATCTGTCGCCCCTCCGGGGCTGGAAAACAACCCGCGGAAACTGTCACGCACCCGGTCCATGCCGCTCAGTCAGCCACCGTTGCGTTGTCGGGAACCCCGCGGTCAAATAGACGGCACGATGACGCGGCAGCCCTTCAACCCGAATCTAATCCAAGCCCCGGCGGGTGAGCGGCCTGGCGCCGCGGGCGGTCCGCTGACCGTCTCGCAGGTGACCGCGCTGGTCAAGCAGGCGATCGAGTCGGCGCTTCCGTCGACCATCCATGTTGTCGGCGAGATCAGCAACTTCAAGCGCCATTCGAGCGGGCATCTGTACTTCACGCTCAAAGACCGTTTCAGCGAGCTTGGCTGTGTCATGTGGCGGAGTGCTGCTGCGACGCTCAAATTCAAGCCCGCGGACGGGCTCGAGGTGATCGCCACGGGAACGGTCGAGGTGTTCGAGCGGACGGGCCGCTATCAACTTTACGTGCGACGGATCGAACCGCGCGGCGTCGGTGCACTGGAGCTGGCGTTTCGACAATTATGCGAAAAGCTCAGCAAGGAAGGACTCTTCGACGAGCGTCACAAACAGCCGCTGCCCGCGTATCCCGAGCGAATGGTTCTGGTGACGAGCCCGACCGGCGCCGCCGTGGCTGACATGCTGCGGACCATTGAACGTCGCTTCCCGTGCGTGCAGGTATTCGTCTTTCCGGTTCGCGTTCAGGGCCCCGGCGCCGCGTCGGAGATCGCAGCCGCCATCCGCCGCGTCAATGCCAACAGTACGGCACTAGGTGGCGTCGACGTGATGATCGTCGGGCGCGGCGGGGGCTCCCTGGAGGACCTGTGGCCCTTCAATGAGGAAGTGGTCGCCCGCGCGATCCACGCAAGCCGCATTCCGATCATCAGCGCGGTAGGGCACGAAGTCGACGTGACCATCGCCGACCTGGTCGCCGACGTACGCGCCGCCACCCCGACGGCCGCTGCCGAACTGGCCGTCCCCGTGCTGGAAGAAGTGCTCGCGGGCCTTGCCGCGCACGAGTCACGGTTGTCACGGGCCGTGCGTGCAAAAATCGACATTCTGGCGACACGCTATTG
>JBARRC010000154.1:0-13777 GCA_049644045.1 Phycisphaerae bacterium | reverse complement strand
GCCTGGGTAGCCCGTCAGTCGAGACCTTGCCAGGCTGCGAACAGGCCGATCTGACTGGAAACGGTTATGTCGACCTTGCCGACTTCGGTGAGTTCCAGCGTTCATTCGGGTGGCCTGACCAGTAGGGCTGTGATCAGGCTGCGGACGGAAGAGCCGCACGGCGTATCGGGGCTCCGGGCACCACATGAGCCCGGGCGTGTCGACCCTCAGCATGGGTAGCATTATGGGGTAGTGTCCGAGCATTCGGACGAGCGTAACCGCCGGTCGCCGTTTGCACTCGCTGCCGCGCGGCGATCATCTCGCGCGCCTCAAGGAGCGGCCTTTGCGTATCCGTCAAGCATCACCAATTCACGGCACCCGTGCCAGAATACGAAGCGCTGTGTAACTGACGCCTGGATACCTGACTCAGACAGAATGCCCTCGATTCCGCCGCCTGTAAGGTAAGCAGCGAAGGGGTGGTAGTGCTCCGGCCCGCCTAACGCCTCCACAACGCGCAAAGCAATTCCGTGTAGATTCCTGGGCAGAGGAACTTGTGAATCGACGAGCACCACTTTCCGTGCGACGTGCAGTGCCTCATTGAGCACCCCGACCTGCTCCTGCCTGGCCAATTCATGCAATAGAAACAAGACCGTGGCATAGTCGAACGTACGCGGCTCCAGACTGTCGAGGTTAGTCGCATCGCCGTGCACGAAGCGCACCGCATCATGCTGTTGACACTTCCGAGCGAATTCGATCATGCGAAGTGACAAGTCCACGCCCACGACGCGGCAGTTCTTCCGTGCCGCCAGCTCGAAGCAAAGCGCCCCTGTGCCACAGGCCATATCCAAGACGGTGGACCCCTCGGGCACGAGGTCGACGACGAGCCTACGAGCCGCAGCGAGAGGTCGATCAAAGAGCGCGTGATAAAGCGCACCGTGCGTGAAGCGGCTCGTATCTGCGGTGCTGACACGGGGTGTGGAGTCCATCATATCAGACCTTGACCTCATGGTCGTCCAACTACCAACCTGACCCGATGCTTTGTGGTGACTGATCCAATTGGTGACCCACTCATGGCGCAGTATTTGGGAGACCCGCAACCCTTTCACAGGGTGTGCCGGTTGAACGAGTCTCGTTCCGGTCGCACAGTGTCACGCCGATCATCGTTGAACATCGGGGCACTCACGGTGTTCGCATATCCTCGACGCTTCCTGCCAGGAGCTTCTCCAACACATCCTGCTGTTGCTGCGCCGCGTGCCGCGCCCGTGACTCGGCATCACGTGCCGAGGTCACCTGGGTCAGCAGTCGCGACTGCCGGGCATACATCGCGGAAAGGGCAAGAGTCGCGCCCGCCAAGAGCACGAAGAAGATGGCCACCACACCCGCCACGGCCTGGTACCGCTTGATCGTCTTTCGAAGCACATACCAGCGCCGGCCGCGTTGGGCCTCGACCGGTTCGTTGGACAGGTAATGGCGCACGTCGGCTGCAAGCGCATCAACTGATGCGTAGCGGTGCTCGGGTTCCTTAGCCATAGCTTTGCCGATGACGGCGTCGATATCGTCGTCGAGGGCGAGATTGAAACGTGATGGTCGGGTGAGTTCCGCATGTTGAATGGCGTGAAGCAGATCGGAGAGGTTTCGCGCTGTTTCAAACGGTAGATGTCCGCTGAGCATCCGGAACATAACTACACCCAGCGCGTAAACGTCGGTTCGAACGTCGATGGCGACGTGGTCGCCGCGAACCTGTTCCGGCGCGGCGTACGCAGGCGTTCCGATGAAGTCGCTGGTGTGCGTGAGCGTTGCCTGGTGGAGATAGTCGTAGCCGGTCAGCTTGGCAAGGCCGAAATCGAGCAGATGCGGTTCGTCAACTGAGTCCACCAGAATATTGGACGGCTTGAGGTCGCGATGGATCACGCCGCGCTGATGTGCATGGTGAACGGCCCCACAGATCTTTATGAACATCGCCAGGATGGCGGCGATGTCCGAATCGGCTCGACGGTGCGCATCGACCCATCGATCCACCGGCGACCCGCTGATCCATTCCATCACCAGCAGGGGCTGGCAGTCGGCCAATTGAGTGTTGTACACGGCAACGATATTGGGGTGTTGGAGCGAGGCGGCCGCCTCCATCTCGCGTTCGAATCGCGCCCTGGATTCGTCAGTGGCAAAGGAGCCTCCCAGGAGACGCTTGACCGCGACCTCGCGGTCGTGTTCGAGGTCTTTCGCTCGGTAGACCATGCCCTGGGCCCCGCGGCTGACTTCCTCGAGAAGCTCGTACCCGTTGAGCCGCCCCAACTGCCTGGGACAACTCGCGCGGCGGACACGCGCCAGCCACTCTTCATCGGCAAGGTCGAGCCCGAAGCCGGAGAGGTCCGGGGCTGCGAAGGGGTTGGGAATGTCAGCCGCCTCTTGGTTCATCCGCCTCGTCCTCATCACGAATCTGCGCAGCGACAAGTTCTCTCATCCGATCGCGGGCTCGCTGCTTGACCTTGTGAACCGCTTGTTGGCTCATGCCGAAGTCCGCCGCCGTCTCCGCCACGCTCCCTCCGCTGACGAGCTGTTCGAACACTTCGATGCTTCGGGGATCGAATGTCTCCCGCAGGCTGTGCAGCGCAAGCCGGTAGTGATGATCGACCCATTCCTGTTCCCAGACGGAGTCGCTGTCGATGCCGTCGTCGGCCTCCAACGTCTCCCCTACATAACTATCTAGGACGGCCGCACCTTGATTTGGACGCGCTTTCAGCCGCGCGACGGCATTGCGGACCACGCGACCGAGGTAGTGCCGAAACCGCCCGCGCTCCGGCGAGTAGCGGAAGCCACGTAGGGCTGTGGACAGACTCATCATCACGATCTGGCGGACGTCCTCGGCATCGGCGTGCTGCAGTCCACGCGCCAGGGCGTAGCGCAGTATCAATTCGCGATAGCGGGCCTCAAACTCAACCCACGCGGCCTGGTCGGCGGCGTTGCGCACCCGGGAAAGGAGCGAAATTCTGGTTACGTCAGGGTCCACGCTCGAATCCGATCGTTCCCCGGTGCTTCCCCGCGCCACCGCCTGGTATGCGAGGTTCCGGCACCTCCCGTCTAAGGCGCCGCATTATACCACGGACGGCACACGCCCCCGAGCACTGTGCGCCGTCGGGATGCAGGGCCAGAGAGGTACGCCCGAAACACGACACGCCCCACCGTCCATAACGGGTGACGCGGCGCCTAAGTTAAGTATAGGGCCTTCGTTGTGGGAGGCATTTGAGCGAAGGGGATCAAGACGATGAATCGCACGATTTCGATCTGTGTGGGACGGTGGGTTGGCTTGGGACCGTACGGGTGGGCGACGGTAGTGCTGCTCCAGACCTTCCAGACTCCAGTGCTCTTTGCGGATGACAGGTGGGTCGGAAACTCGGTTCCACGCCCTGGGCCGGTAGCCCACGACGCAGCAGCAGCGGCCACCTACAGCGATGAGGATGAGCCTAATGCCGCGGCAGCGAACTTACTCCGCAACCCCAGTTTCGAGGCCGTCCCTGGTCCGCAACAAGGTGAAGGACTGATGCCCAACGACTGGGTCATCATTGCCTCTACCCCGGACACCTACAGCAACAATGGGTCGTACGGCCTGCTTCCACAAGCCTTCGGAAACTTTCCCGGCGTCCTCGCCCGCGACGGAATTCGATGGGTCGCCGCGTGGGGGACAACGACGCCGGAAGTGTTCGGCCAACAGCTCTCGTCGCCGCTGCTTCCCAACCAGACCTATCACATTACTGCCTGGCTCCACCAGGCTCTCCGCTCCGACGTGGCCCATCCGGGGACCTACGAGCTTCTGCTCGCCCTGTCTCCGCCCACACCGCAGAACGCCGTGGTGCTCGGACGGTTCCCGGCAACCACTGTTCCGCAGTGGGAGCAGCGTTCTCTGGAATTCATGGCACCGTCCGATTCGACCTCCCGCCCATGGTTGATCTTCCGGCCGGTGCCCACGGGTACGGTCCCCTCAACCTATCCTGGGCTCGATGCGTTGAACCTGGAACCAGGGTCCTGTGGTCCGGAGCAGTGCAACGGTCTGGACGACGACTGTGACGGTTCAGTCGATGAAGGCAATCCCGGAGGCGGAGTGACATGCGCCACGGGGCTTCCGGGAGTCTGCGCGATGGGAACCACAGAGTGCGTGAGCGGAGCAATCGTGTGCAAACAGAACAACCAACCGGCCGCCGAATTGTGCAACGGTCTGGACGACGACTGTGACGGTTCCGTTGACGAGGGCAACCCCGGGGGCGGGGTGACGTGCAACACGGGGCTTCCGGGAGTCTGCGCGATGGGAACCACGGAGTGCGTGAGCGGAGCAATCGTGTGCAAACAGAACAGCCCACCAGCCGCCGAATTGTGCAACGGTCTGGACGATGACTGCGACGGATCCGTTGATGATGGCAATCCCGGGGGTGGGGTGACGTGCAACACCGGGCTTCAAGGGGTGTGCGCGATAGGAACCACACAGTGTCAGGGCGGGGCCATCGTGTGTATCCAGAACAACCAACCAACCGCTGAATCATGCAATAACCTGGACGACGACTGTGACGGCTCCGCTGACGAAGGCAACCCCGGGGGTGGCGCGACGTGCAGCACGGGACTGCCGGGAGTGTGCGGCGTCGGGATCCTCACTTGTCTGACAGGAGCGATCGTGTGCCGGCAGAACACCCAGCCGTCCACCGAATTGTGCAATAACCTGGACGACGACTGCGATGCCCAGATCGACGAGGGCTTCGTGCAGATGCAGTTCGATCCTCAAACCGGTGGGACCTTCCCTGCCGGTCCCGGCGCTCCTTGTGTCGCAGGGTCGGGGATATGCGAGACTCCGGGCACGCTCCAGTGCAAGACTGACGGCAGCGGATTGCGTTGCGTTCCGTTGCCGGGTGAGATTCCTTTGCCCCAACAAGAGGGGCCGTATGGGAATCCTTCGTGCTTCAATCTTGACGACGACGACTGTGACGGGCTGGTGGACCACGATGATCCGGATTGTCAAGGCGTGGAGATTTGCGATGGGTTCGACAATGACGGCAACGGCCAAGTGGACGAACTCTGGCCGACGCTCGGCCAACCGTGCTGGTCAGGATTCGGGTCATGTGAACAACCCGGCGTTTGGCGATGTGCGGCCACCGGCCAAACCGTCATCTGCAGCGCGCAGCCACTCGAGCACGGCATCGAAGGACCTCCTGACTCTTTTTCCTGCGACGATGGATTCGACAACGACTGCGACGGACTGAGGGATATCCGAGACCCGGACTGCCAGTCGCCGGAGATCTGCGACAAGAAGGACAACAATGGAAACGGCCAGGTCGATGAGAACTTCCCGCTGCTCGGCCAGCTTTGCACCGTGGGACTCGGCGAATGTGAGCGGGACGGCTTCTTCGACTGCACGGCCGACGGCACCGGCGTTCGTTGCAGCGCTCCGCCGGGTCAGAAGAAGCCGGAAGGTGTCGGATGTCACTGCGGCGACGGACTGGACAACGATTGCGACGGCCTGGTCGATAAAGACGATCCCGACTGCGGCGGCAGCTCTCTGCTAGTTCGAGCTTCGCTGCGTTCAGTCTGCCGGCACCCCGACGGTGATTGTCACAGTTGGCACGTCATCGACTGGACCACGCTCAACGCCGGTCCGAACCTGACCGAGACAGCGGAACTGCTCGCACTCGGCACCGATGGCACGACCCTGGGATCCGTTAACGTCGCTCGCGGAGACTTGGTGCGAATCACCAGCCGCGACGCGGCGGCGATGGCCCAATGGAGCACACATTCCTTAACCGCAGACCTTGACTACTTCGGCCAGGAGATCGCGCCTTGCTTGTCCGGTCCCGACGTCGAAGTTACACCCAGGTGTACCCTGGTCGATACGGACTGCGATCTGGATGTCGACCTTGGGGATCTCGCCTGGTTCCAGAATCACCTCAACGAGACCATCGCGTTCCACGAGATAATTGCGCCCCGACCGTTGCTGCGCGTCGTAGCCAACGACGGCTGGGGCAAGGCGACAGCCTATGCCTCACCTGTCCCGCAAGTGCGGGTCTGGTCACCGGAGGAGACGGTAGTGAGCGTTTCTGATGGTAATCGCCTGCGGGTGGAGGTGGCCCTCCCCCAAGTGGACCTCGCCACGCTGGAAGTGTTCATCGACGGCGTACCACTGTTTCCGGCCCTGGGATTGGTTCCGGGAATCGCGTTTCCCGGTGGGCCGTACGATGGTACTGTGACCCTGTCAAACGACTGCGTCGCAGAGGTGTGCGGCCTGGCCGTGGACGCTGCGGATTTGGATACGCCCGCTGCCAACGCGTTGACTATGTACGTTGAGGGTATGTGCTGCGGAGGACACCGATTCGTCGCCCGCGGTGCGCAACGCGCAAACGCCTACCCGGACCCAGTCCCGCCCTCATGCGCACCCACCGACACGTCCGACGATGGAGTGTCCTACGGCTTCGAAGTAACCATCTTGTCGCCCGCGGACGGCGGCATCGTGGCAACCCCCGTAAGCGTCGTGGGCTTGGCTTGTCATGGCGTGCCGCTGGAGTGTCCAATCCCCGCGGCCGATCGTCGCGTTCGGCTCAACGGCGAGTTGTTTCCGATGAACCCCCCCACCTTCACTCCGGGGGACGGCGTCTTCACCGCCGACACGTACCGCTATTCCTTCCAAGGGCTCCTGCCTCAAACGGATCTCTTCGACGACATGGTCCTTGGAAACGGCGTGGCCGGCCGGCTCGACCCCGGCGGGAACAAGCTGATCGCCGAGGTGACCGATCCCATGCTCAACACCACCTTCGACATCGCCTACATCGGAGTGGGATCCATGACGCCGAACCCGCGTGACTTCGGAGTCGTAGCCGGTGGAGGGGGTAGCGCCATTCCTCATGGGTTCAGCGCTACTGCCACGTCCGAGGCGTTCCAGACCGCTGCCGTCGCGGCTCTCCGAGCACTTGCGCCGCTGGCGGTCCAAACGCTCGCCAACATGCTGGATGGCCTTCGCGGAACGGAGGTTGTTGTTCCCACCGATCCCTGCGCCATCCAAGCCGCGGTCCTGGTGGACAATCCGGTTCCCTACGAGTTCACCATGAACGCCGACGGCTTCACCTACGATGTGACACTGCTGGACAACCAAGTCGATCTCCTGGCGACCTCGGGGCCGATCCATGCTGCCGGTTCCGTGCGCGGGAGCTGTCAGCTCAATTTGTTCGGCGCATGTCTGATCCGCGTCACCTTGCGGGCGGGCGCGGAGGTGGACATCGACGCAGCTGCGCTTTCGCTGTCCGTCACTGAAGACGATCTCATCAACCGGACTCCACTCCAGCCCGCCTTGCAGATCGCGGACGACGACGTGCAAATTACCGTCCTCGATGTAGAAAGCGACCTGGGCTGCTGGGGCGGCGACTTGCTCGACGTGATTTCGTTCGGCGTTGTCGATGGTCTTCTTTCCGATCTCGTGCGCGACCGCGCCCAAGAGTTCATCAACGACCTTGACGTCGCTGAACTCCTGGGACTGTTGCCCGTGCCGGCTGTTCCCCTCACTGCCCTGGATTTCGACCCCGTCAACATCGCCACCTTAAATGTTGACTTCGACTTCGGGCTCACCGAGGTTGAGATCAGCCCGGAGGGCATCAGCGTCGGCTTCCAGACGGAGTTCATTCCCACGGAGATCGATCCCGAGGTGCCGGAGTTCCCGGGAACACCCGACACAGTCGCCGCTCTTCCTCTTCCGCCTCTTCCCGATCCGCCCGCGAGCGGCCTAACCGCTCTAATCGCCGACGACGCCGTTAACCAACTTTTTCAGGCCCTCACCCGCAACGGGATCATCAAGACCCGGTTCGAGGACCAGCGTCAGATTGAGGACTTGCTGCCCGCGGATTGCAGCGTTCTCCCGCCCGGCGCCTACGGGGTCTGCGAGGCATTAAAGGGGACGACTTGTACAACCATTGCGGACTTGGTCGAGCAAGCTGCCTGCGCCGCAGCCACGGCAGTGCTGGCGCCCGCGAACATCTCTGGCGAAACCACGATCCTCCTGCAAGGTCGGGTCGACGCCCCGCCCAAGCTCTTCGCCTTCGCGGCGCAAGACAGCGTACTCACCGCTTACATCCGGCTCTCCCAGGCTTACGTCGGAATCGTCGCCGACCGCGACGGCGATGGCGAGTTCAATGGAGACTATACCTCACTGCCCAGTTGCCTTGCCGGAAACCTGGGCACCACGACGGAATGTGCTATCTGGGGCGCCTGTTTCGACGTGACGTTCACGGCCACCTTGACCCTTGATGTCCTGCCGGACGGCGACGCGACGCTGATGCTGGACCTTACGGCCGCCGATTTGAGCGCGGCCACTGGCTGCTCCGGTGGAACCGTCACACCAGGCGGCGCGAATGGCCTGGAGGCCATCTTCGAAGGTCCGGTCTTCGCTCTGATTCGCAATTACATAGATAACAACGTTCCGCCGCTGGCCGTGCAAGGACTAGATTTCGGCGGGATCATTACGCTTCAAGATTTGCGCCCCATTACCTATGGCAACGAGTTTGACCCGGTCTTCGAAGACACGTTCGGAGTAACCGCCGACGTCGCCGCAGGCCCTTGACGCTGCGGGTGGGGGATTCGTAACCCCGAGGTGCTCGATCTTGTCACTCAGTTAAGGATCGCGCCGCAAGGACTCATTCACCTCGCCCCCGGAGGTTTAGGAGCACGTGCCCGTTCGCAAAACGTTTGGATCGGTTTCTTGGCGTCCAGCTTGGCGTGAATGTGCACCCGGGCGAACGCCGGAGCGTCCTCGAGGCGTGTCTCGGACCCATTTTTCGAGAGGCGGGGGGTTTTCCCCCTGCCTGTTTGCTCATAAACCCTGAATCTCCAACAAGTTACTGGAGGCGGGGGGAATCGATTCTTCCGAGAAGCCCTCTTAAACGTCCATAACACCACATCTTGACCGCATCGCCATTCGATGCGGGACACATAGTGACACCAGGGTACACGAGAGGACACAGAAGGACAAGGAGTTCAGGCGGAGTACCCGTAAAAGTACCCGTACTTTTTGCATTCCACGCGCGTGCGTGTCTGCGAATTCCATGAGGTGTTGGCAAGCGGCCAACCCGGGACGTTGGCTCCGCTGCACGGACATCCGACACTCCTGAGACGGCGAAACGCCGATCGACGCGCGGACGCAGTTTCAGACCGCCTCAACAGCCAAGTCCATGCTCGGCCGAATAAAGACACCCTACGGGGCCGGCATCGAAGACAACCTTGCTACCGTCTGAACTAACGGCCGGTTGCTCGTTGAAGGGATACGTGGAATCGCCGGTCAGCAGCGTCGGCGCCCCCCAGGCGTCGCCGCTTCTCCGGATGGCCCACAGGTCCACGTCGTGCGCGCCACCGCTGTCGGGATAGACGATCAGGTCGCCGCTGCTGGCGATGGCGCTGAAGGCCCAGGGGTGTATCACAGCGCCGGCGGCCTTCACGGTCGTCGCAGTTGTGATGTCGGCGTCGACGACCGCTAGGCAGGGCCAACCGGCACAGTCGTCGTCAAACCGATCGGTACTGAGCAGTAACCACGAGCCATCCGGCGAAATGTTGATCCACGCGTCTTCCACGCCCGTACCGAGTGCGTCGAGCGATGTACTGATATTCTCCGGTTCGGCTCCGGCACGAACCTCGATGCGGTACGCATGGTTGTCATCGCTGAGCAGGAATGTGACGTAGGCCGTGCCGCCGCCATTGTCGTTTGAGGACGTGTTGTCGTTGGCGTTGTCATCACCGTTGTCGTTGGAGTTGGTGTTGGTGTTTCCGTTTTGGCTGCCCGTGGTGTTGTCGTTGTCGTTGGCATCGGGATTGGTCATTATGCAGCCCACGAGCAGCAGACAGACGAATGTCGTGCAGCTCACGTACCATGGCGATCGTGTCATTGGTTTCTCTAATCCATTAGGGTTGATGCATTCCGATCTGCCCAAAGCAGGATCGGTCGAACGTGTGCCGAAAACGTCGGCGCCTTCGCGGCCCAACTATAAGGGTTGTACGAAGTCGTGCCGCGCACCGATCATAACTCTCCGTAACCGCGGCGTTTCAAACGGCCCTCGCCTGGCCACCAAGCCGAGGCTCCGTCGGTATTGTACAGGGGTGGCCAGCCGCGTCACGCCTGATCCATCCGGTCAATCTCGATATCGTCAACGCCCGTGGCGACGAACGAGAATACCGAGGTGTACTGGTCCGGTCATTCTTACGCCGATTAAGATTGGCCATAAGACCTTCCGGCGCAAGCTGTTACTAATCCAGCCATAAAAGTTTACACTTACTATTCGGAGCGGTAATCGTTGAACATTATCATAGTCGTTCGTCCGAGGTACGCCCCACGAACGGCGTTCATCATGTTCAATACATAGTGCTCCGAGTAGTAATAGAAGACGAGGTATACTCGTCGCATGTCGAGCAAGGATGCCCGCTTTCTTTCCCCGGATGCCCAGGAAGTCTTGCGGTCGCGCGTGATGGCGGCCTTGCGGGGCGGCATGACACCCGCCGTTGCGGCGCGTACGTTCGCGGTCTCGCGCAGCAGCGTCTGGAATTGGCGCAAACGAGTCGCGTTGGGCAACATCACCTCGCTGCGGTCCAAGAAGCGCGGCCGACCGAAGGGCACCCAGCTGGCTCCGCACGAGGCGGCCACGACGGTGCGACTGGTCACCGACCGCTGCCCCGACCAACTCAAGCTGCCGTTTGCTTTGTGGACGCGCGCGGCGGTGCAGCAACTGCTGGCCGAACGCTTCGACGTGCAGGTCTCGGTCCGAACCGTCGGACGCTATCTGGCCCTTTGGGGCCTGACGCCGCAGAAGCCGCTGCGTCGTGCCTACGATCGCGACCCGGTGGCGGTGAAGCACTGGCTGGAGGAACAGTACCCCGCCATCGAGCGGCAGGCCAAGGCAGAAAAGGCCGAGATTCACTGGGGCGACCAGATGGGCCTGCGAAGCGACCATCAGACCGGCACCAGCTATGCCCGCCGTGGACAGACGCCGGTAATTCCCGGTACCGGACAGCGGTTTCGTTGCAACATGATGTCGACGATCACGAACCGAGGGCATCTGTCGTTCATGGTCTTCAAAGAGCGTTTTACGGCGGCGGTATGCATCCGTTTTCTGCGGCGGCTGACGCGACAGGCGGACCGCAAGGTCATCCTGATCGTCGATCGTCACCCGGTACATCGCTCGCGCGCCGTACAGCGCTGGCTGGCGGCCAACGCCCGGAAGATCACGCTGTTCTTTCTGCCGGGTTACAGCCCGGATCTCAACCCCGACGAGTTCCTCAACCGGGATGTCAAAAGCAACGCGCTGGGACGACGACGGCCCGCCACCCGGTCTGACATGATCAAGGGCATTCGCGCCTACTTACGCAGCACACAATGCCAACCCGAGATCGTCAAAAGCTACTTCCATGCAGAACCTGTTCGCTACGCCGCCGCATAGATAGTCCAACATTTAGTGGCCGGGGTAATATGATACCGGAGCAGACTAGATTCATGTTGGGCCGAACAAAAAAACCATACGAGGGCACTGCTCTCGTAAATGCGGTCGGACCGGCACTAGTCATCGAACGCAGCACATCCGTCCGGAGGCTGAGCGACCGACCAGTCCGCGCCGGAAAGCACGGCGATTTCGTCGAGATCTCGATCCTCGATGGCTGCGTAAGGGATGAACCCCGCATCGGTCGCCCTGGCGTAGAAATCGGCCACGCGCCTGTCGGAGACGGCGGGTGTCGCAGCGCCGTCGAGCAAGTAGTCGGTGACGAGGACCGTCTTGCCACGGCTGACGTACTCCACTAATTGGTCGATGCGGTACTGCGTGTCGGCGCCGGGCTGGGGCAATGTTTCGTTGTAGTAGAGGTCTTCGATACCGATACCACTCACGGCGGCGAAGTACACCTCGCTAAGCTCATCCAGCTCGTCATCATCGTTGCGGATAATGTCGGACGCGTTTTGGGGAAAGACCTGGAAGCCGGTGGCGCCGCGGTTCTCGCGCGCGTACCTGGCAATGGTCGCCACCCACTCGATCTCGTGGCGGCGCGCCTCCATTCGGGTGAGTTCCTCGCCACCTTCCGCTTCGCTCCAGAAACAATAAGCGTCGACGATGTCGAGATAGACGCCGTCGAAGCCTGCATCGATGATGCGGTCAAGCGGGGTCTTTCCTGGTCCACTCGGCGTCCCGAGGATCAGCGCCTGCCAATCCGCATCCCAGTAGCGCACCTTGTAGTTGCCGAGCCAATCGGGATTGGTGGGTCCAAGCCAGTCCGGCGCTACACCGGGGATCGGCGGTCCAGCGTCGCCGTCGACCCAGGCCGGGTCCCAGTAATCGCGATAGTCCTCCGCCTCGCCGATGCTCAGGTAGGCGAGGATTGTCTTGTCACCGCAGGGTCCGCCGCTGCGAATGGTCTGGATCTCGCCACTCGTGAACTCGCCGGCAGCATCGCCTGTTTGTGACGGCTCCAGCACGAGCCATTTGAAATTCGATTCCGCGAGGTCGTCAATCGTGCCGGGGCCGGGCTGCAGAACGTAGAGCAGGCTTGATGCTGCCTGGCCCGTCGTGCCGTTGTCATTGGTGGTCCCGTTGTCATTGGCGTTGTCCGCGCCATTGCCGCCAGTGCCTTGCGGTGTGCAGCACACCGAGACGCACAGGCATGCGCCCACCAGGAAACACGTAGCACGCAACCGCGTCCATGACCGACACCACCGTCCGCTTATCTTCCGTCCGCTTGTCATCATCACCATACTTGTTGCCTGTTTGTGTTGAGGAGCTACCCAATACACCCGCAAGATCATAGCGAAACACGTCGGTGTCCGCGCCGGTAGGTGTTGTCCCTCCCGAAAACTCCGTCCGAGCCTTTCGGTCATAGAAACTTCGCGATTATAGGACGACGAGAGTTGATGTCGCCAGGGAACCTGGCCAGATTGGCCGCCAAGATGTTCCGCCATCAGGACACATCCAGTGATGCGCTGCGGACCGGACCGCCGTCCACCAGGTTTGCACCTTGCGCCTCGGTCCGAGGCGTCGAGGCGCTGGTTCTCACCCGCGCCCATTTCTTCGGGGAATACTCGGCGAGCTGAAACGCGGCGTTGACTACATCCGCTCTAAGGGTGACGGACAAAACGGAAAGGCGCGTCACGGCACGCGATGAGCCTCGCAAACAGCCCGGCTCAAACGGGGAAGGTACGTCCATGGAGGCGGGGGGAATCGAACCTCGAAACCTGGATCTGCAAGTACAGTTGGGACAAGCACTTACGCGCGTAGGCAAGGAGGGCTTGGCGTCCTGCTTGGCGTTGCTTTGCAGCGACCAGGATCTCGCCCACATCGTCGAGGCGTGGCCTCGGCTTCGAGCGGACAGCAAACGGCTCATTCTTGGGGCAGTGGACGAAAGTGGCACCCAGTGAGGGGTGCCAAGAGGTGCCACGGGGTGCCGGGGCGCCGCGTGATGTCGCCGAGCAGAAAAACGGGCGCATCGGGCGACCAGATCGCCCCAGCGGCGGTGCGGGTGTCAATCGGTGACAGCCCTTCCTCGACGCGGCCCGCACGCAGCCCGAGTGGCGAGAACTCGCGCAGAAAAGTGCAGAATATCGTGGCGGATAGCATGGCAGATAGTTTCGAGGTCTACCGGCACCTTCTTGCTGTGCCGGCGTGGAGGTATGGGGTCCTTTCCGATGATCTGGGCAATGATCTGATCGCACCGCTCGCCCGGGAAGGGTGGCGCAAGCGTTAAAAGCTCGTAGAGGGTTGCGCCTAAGGAGTAGATGTCGGTGCGATGGTCCAGCGGCGCTCTCCCAGCCGTGATC
>JBARRC010000153.1:0-1567 GCA_049644045.1 Phycisphaerae bacterium | reverse complement strand
CTATGGCAGTCATGGATGAGGATTTCATCACCGCGCTGGAATACGGCATGCCGCCCGCCGGAGGGCTCGGGGTGGGCATCGACCGGTTGGTGATGGTGCTCACGAACAGCCGGAGCATCCGGGATGTCATCTTGTTTCCCCTCCAGAGGCCTCAATCACCTGCAGGTGGCTGATCCATGTATAAGTGGTTTCTTGCCTGGCGATACCTCCACACGAAATGGGTCGCTGTCTCCGGCATCCTGGCCGTTACGCTTTGCGTCGCCATGGTCCTGGTGGTTATGAGCGTGATGGGCGGTTTTTTGGACATGGTGCGCGAGCGGTCGCGCGGACTGCACAGTGAGATCGTACTCGAAAGCGGGTCGCTCCAGGGGTTTCCCTACTACCGGGAATTCGCTGACTACGTGAAGCGCGAACTTCCGGACACGGTGGAGGTGACCACGCCCGCCATCTACACCTATGGCATTTTTCGTGTGCCGGCGACCACCTGGACGAAACCCGCGCGAGTCCTCGGCATCCAGCTGAAAGACTACGTGAAAGTCAACGAGTTCGAGAAAGGGCTGCACTACGAGCGTTACTATCCCGGCACCACCCACATGGGACTGCAATCGATGCCCGTCGCCGGTCTCAGCGAGACTCTGGACGGTGACAACGGTGACGCCGACAATGCACTGCAATCAATGCCCGTCGCCGGTCTCAGCGAGACCGGCGAGTTGAGGCTTCCGCCCGAACTGGAGGCGGCCAACGCGAAATGGCGGCGGCGGGAGACCGACCCGGAAGTCATTGCGGCGTTCGAGGCATCGCCGTTCCAACAGTCACCCTACCCCTATGTGACACCCATGACGGTGGGCGAGCGCGTTTATGCCGCGGACCGCGGTCGCCCGCGCTTTGAGGGTGCCGAGCGCTATGGCGTGATCGTGGGATGCGATCTGCTCAACGAGCGGCGGTCGGACGGCAATTTCGATCGGTATCTCGCGCGCGGGGCCGACGTGGCCCTGACACTGATGCCGCTGAGCAGGATCGGTACGACCACCGGGGAACCGCCGATCCGTGTGCCACTGCGTTACGTCGACGACTCCCGCACCGGGATATTTGAGATCGACAACCTCTGCGTGTACGTCGACTTCGAGATGTTGCAGCATAAGTTGGCCATGGACCCGCAGCCGCTGGTCGACGGCGGGTTCACCAAGGCGCGCGCGAATCAGCTTCTTATCGGGCTCAAAGAGGGCGTCGAACTGAACGCCGCCTGCGACCGGATCGCCCTGGCATGGGTACATTTCTACACGTCGCTTCCGCCCGACCTGAGCGAGGCCGACATCAAGGCCCTCAATCTTGTCGACGTCTACACGTGGGAGGATTTGCAGCGGCCGCTCATCGCGGCCGTGGAAAAGGAAAAGGTACTTGTCACCTTCCTGTTCGCTCTGATCAGCGTCGTGGCGATCCTGTTGGTCGGCCTGATATTCTACATGATCGTGGAGAAGAAAACCCGCGACATCGGGGTACTAAAGGCGATCGGCGCTTCGGACTCCGGGATCGGGGCTCTGTTTATCAGTTACGCTGCCGCTGTCGG
>JBARRC010000152.1:0-2231 GCA_049644045.1 Phycisphaerae bacterium | reverse complement strand
GTAAACATTCAGTAAACCCGTGTCACCTACGGCTCATCGGTGGCGCGGAGCTTCTGCTGGGGGGCTGGACACACACCGGTGAGGTTCGTACCATGCCGGCATGCTCGTTCAGGATGTCGAAGTCCGTGGCCTGGAGATCGAACTCCGCCAGCAGGCCCATTACTGGCGGGCACAGCATGCCCGTGCTGCCGAACGGGGGGCGGCTTGGAAGGACAAGGCGCAGCGGCTCGAACAGGTCGTTCGCGGTCAGCAGGCCCAGATCGCCGAGCTGACTCACAAGCTTGAGGAAGCCCTGGCGAGGATAGCTTGGCTTGAGGGACAGGTTTTCGGCCGAAAGTCCGAGCAGTGCCCAAGACCCGACCCCGACGCAGACGATTCGATTCCGGCTCTTGATCACAATGCCGACGCGACGGATGAGCACGAGTCCTGCAAAGAGCCGCGGCGCAAACGAGGTAAGCAGCCGGGTGCGAAGGGCTACGGGCGAAAACGTCGCCAGGACCTTCCGGCGGAGGAAGTAGTTCACGATCTCCCCGAAGACCTGCGACAATGTCCCCGCTGTGGCAAACCCTTCGAGGTGTTTCCCGGTACGGAGGATTCCGAGCAGATCGAGTGGAAAGTCGTCCTGTCCCGTCGCATTCATAAGCGGAGCCGTTACGTCCCTACCTGTGATTGCCGGGCTGTGACTGGCATCGTCACCGCCCCCTGCCCGCCCAAGCTGATCCCCAAGGGTATGTTCGCCACCTCGTTCTGGGTTCGGCTCTTGATGGAGAAGTTCCTGTTCCAACGGCCACTCCATCGGGTTCGCAAGGTATTGGCCCTGGAAGGGCTTTGTGTTTCCCAAGGCACCCTCACCGGCGGGCTGCAGCGAATCGGAGAACTTCTTCAACCGGTCTATACCCGAATCCTGGAGCGTAGCCGCACCGCCAACCACTGGAAAATGGATGAAACGCGTTGGTTGGTCTTTGAAGAAGTAGAGGGCAAAGAGGGCTACCGATGGTGGCTGTGGGTGGTCATTACCGACGATACGGTTGCCTTTCTTCTGGAGCCCACACGCTCAGCCCAGGTGCCCCGCGATCACCTGGGAGAAGACCCCGCAGGCATCATCAATGCCGACCGCTACAGTGTGTACAAGGCGTTGGGCGACCACATCCTGGTTGCCTTCTGCTGGGCTCACGTTCGGCGTGATTTCATTCGAGTCCGGGACGGTTACCGAAGGCTTCGCAACTGGGGCGAATCCTGGGTCACGCGAATCAACGAGCTGTTTGCGCTCAACGATCGGCGTCTGGCGGTGTTGTCGAATCCCGAGGCGTTTCAGGAGAGGGATCGGGTGTTGCGGGATGCCATCGACGCCATGGCCAAGCAGCGCAACCGGGAATTGGAGGACCCCGATTTGCGCAAGCCCGCGAGGAAGGCCCTCGAAAGCCTGCGCAACCATTGGGAAGGATGCATCCTGTTCGTGGATCACCCCGAGATCCCCATGGACAACAACGAGTCGGAGCGCCGGCTGCGCGACCCGGCGGTGGGACGCAAGAACTACTACGGCAGTGGTTCGGTCTGGAGCGGGGCTTTGACCGCGATCTGCTTCACGATCTTCCAAACCCTCCTAAAAAACAGCCTCGATCCGAAGAAGTGGTTCTCGGCCTATTTCGAGGCCTGCGCCGAAAACGGCGGTCGGGTGCCCGAGAACCTAGATGAGTTTATGCCTTGGAATCTGTCCGAACAGCAGAAAGAGGCCTGGCGTTGCCCGGAGCCATTCACGTGAGTGCCCAAAGCGTAAATACCCAAACAACCGGCAAACCCATTCGATACTGTGGCCGTCTGTTCACCACGCAAGAGATGGACTGGATTCGTCGACTCCTGGCGTCGGAACCGAAGCTCAACCGTGCACGGCTCTCGCGTCGCGTCTGCAGCGAACTGCATTGGTTACGCCCGGATGGACGGTCCAAGGAGATGTCGTGCCGGGTTGCCATGTTACGCATGGAACGGGACGGCCTCATTACCTTGCCCCGGCCCGAGAAGGGAAACGGCAACGGTCGCAGGCGACCTCAGCTCACCGCTGCGTCCGATCCGAAGACGCCCCTGTCGCTTTCGGCCGGCGCGTTGGGCCCACTGGTTCTTCGTCCCGTGGACACACCGTCAGACTCGGCCCTGTGGAACGAACTGATCGAGCGCTATCACTACCTGGGGTACAAGCCATTGCCTGGCGCCCAGATTCGCTATCTGGTCTTTGG
>JBARRC010000151.1:0-2268 GCA_049644045.1 Phycisphaerae bacterium | reverse complement strand
CGCTTGTCGGTTCAATCGTCCCTACGGGACTGAGATCTCGTCCGGCAACGTCATCCCAGCGATGAATCGCTGGGCTATTCTCACTTGCCCCTATGGGGCACCTTTGGAAATGTGGGTAATAGCAAGGTTCAAGACCCGTGCCACACCCGATCCCGATTCGCTCGCTGATCCGTAAGAAGCTATGCTAACACCGGGTGAGCCATTCACCCAAAGGTGTAGGGTGGGTCATTGACCCACCCAGCTCGTCTACAGGCGTAGGGTGGGTCGTTGACCCACCCTGGTCACTTGGCAACGGGGCCACCGTCCGCCCGAAGGGTGGTGTGTTTCGCATGACTTCGCACGACGGCAACGTGTTGACATTTGACGAGCGGCAGCGGCGCCGGGCGGAGGTCCGGAACGTAATCGCCATGTCGATCCCCGTGGTGATCACGACCAGCTCGCGCGCGTTCATGGATATCGTGGACTACCTGATGATCACGCGCCTGCGTTTGGATGAGGCTCAGGCGGCCATCCTCCCCGCGCAGATCATCATGTGGTCGTACATTATCCTCGGCCTGGGCATCGCGTCGGTCGTTAGCACGTTTGCGTCACAATCGCTCGGAAGGAAGCAGTACCACGCGTGTAGCTCGTACGCGTGGCAGGCGTTGTACCTCGCTGCGGTTTTCGGCCTGATCGGGCTGGTGCTGCGTCCGCTTCTGCCCGACCTGATCGCCCTGTTCGCCCATGAGCCGAAGGTGCAGGTATTGGAACTCGCCTATGGGCGGGTCGCGTTGCTGACGGTCGGGCCGACGATCGCCGCGTATGGGCTCGGGTGGTTCTTTGTCGGCATTCATCGACCCTGGGTCACCATGTGGACGGCGATCGAGGCCAACGTGGTCAACATTATCGTCAGCTTCGTGCTGATCTTCGGGCATCTGGGGTTCGAGCCGATGGGCATCGCCGGGGCCGCCTGGGGCACGTTCGCAGCGGTCAGCTATCGAACCGTACGGTTGCTGGTCACGTTGGTGACTCCAACGATACACCGCAAGTATCTTTCGCGAAGCACGTGGCGACCGTCGTGGCGGAGACTGTGGGATCTGCTGCGCGTCGGTTTTCCCTGTGGCCTACAGTGGTTGTGTGAGGTGGTGGCCTGGGCGATATTCGTGAACGTACTTATCGGTACCAGGTTCGGAACGGTTCACCTGATCGCCACGAACACCGCATGGCAGTACATGCGCCTGGCATTCCTGCCGACGCTCGGGGTTGGCCAGGCGCTGACCGCGCTGGTGGGGAAGTCGATCGGTGCAGATGACCCGAAACGGGCAATCCGCGAGACGCGCATCGCAAGCCTGATCACAGTCGGCTATATGGGTTCACTCTCACTGCTTTACTGGCTGAAAGGCCCCGAGTTGATCCGCCTGTTCAACACCGATCCGAAGGTTGTGGAGCTCGGCGCGACGATCATGCTTTGCGCGGCCGTCTTCCAGTTGTTCGACGCAATCGGGATTACCTACAATTCGGCTTTGCGCGGGGCGGGTGATACGTTCGTTCCTTCTCTGTTCTTTATCGTGAGCAACTGGCTGATCATCGTTGGCGGCGGCTGGTGGGTCGCAACGCGTTACCCGCAGCTTGGCAGTACCGGACCCTGGTTGGCGGCGTCGGGTCTGATTGTGATAACCGGGATTTTCCTTTGGTGGCGGTGGCATAGCCGGGCATGGATGAGGATCGACCTGTTCCGCACCGCGCCGGCTGTGAGCGAAACCGGCGAGAAGGACTCCTCCCAATGAGGAGGCGGTGACCGTGGCTTCCAAGGCGTAAAGCCGAGTTGTCCTGACCGTCGGCTTCGTCAACACCGGGGTCGACGCACTGGTGATTGGCGACTATATTGTGATCCGAGAGCCGAAGCGCGTTGACTTTCAGGCAGGCGTCGAAACGTAGTCCTGGAGACCAAATCGCTGCTCGGGTAAGGGAAGTCATTAGCCATGGCGAAAGAGTCGCTGCTCAAGGAGTTCTTCCTTTTCATCAAGCATGAGAAGAAGTGGTGGCTGGTCCCGTTGGTCATCGTGCTGCTGCTGGTAGGGGTGGTCATCTTGTTTGCCGGCTCCTCGCCGATGGCACCGTTCCTGTATCCACTGTTTTGAGGTGAAAAAGGGGACGCAGCTCGAATGGCACTGCCGTCGATTTTGAGCCCCGCCGGCGCGAGAATTCCACGGGCGCACGCGGAGATTGTTAGCGATCTCCATCGTGCGTGAAGGATTTGCTCCGGCACTCTGGATAGCTATGATGTTC
>JBARRC010000150.1:0-2208 GCA_049644045.1 Phycisphaerae bacterium | reverse complement strand
TCCTGTTGGGGCATTATGCAGTGCGATATTCGCCCTTACTTGCATCTGAACCTTCTCGAACGCAACGATATATTCGAGGAACGCTGCGATCAAGATAATGCCCCGGATTTCTGACTCACACCACTAGGTGCTAATTGTACTGGTAGTCCTGCCATGTCTCGTCACAATCGTTTGCCACGCAGCGTGTAAATTCAGCTTCCTCCCCTTGTCCCCCACATTTATCAAGGCACTGCGCTTCTGCCTTGTACGCGGGGCATTCTATGGAAGCTTCGGTGGCAGATTGTGGCCACGACTGATTACACATTTTTCGGAGCGTGAGGCACCCACCAGCAGGAACCTCTGCATGGGCACAGGTGAACTGGTCAAAATGCGTCCTCTCATGGACTTCCACACATATGTCCTGGCAAGTTGGAGGACCAGGTGGACCATCCGGCAATCCTGGAGGCGGCCTGGCCGCGCTGGTAATCGGCCTGATCGCAGGCGCGGTAGTGCCAACGGCTGAAATCGTGCTTGGCCCACCGCGCGAAGGTTTTGAAGAGCATCTTGGTGCGATTGCACGGCCAAGCGTAGTAGCAGTCGATCGTGGCGAGAATGTCGGCAAGTGGGTACTCGGCGGCGACCAGTGTCACGGCCGTGGCCATCACTTTCGTGTTAATCGTCTGAATGTTTCCGATGCGGTAGGCCCACCAGGTGCAGACCTGGACGGCGGACGTGGCGATCTCGGTGTCAAGTGTCGGCACCTTTCCGGGGGGCTTGACGTAGTGATCGCGGAGGCCGTCGACGCCCTCGGTGTCGAGCTTGCGAGACCAGGTTTGCAACGATCGCACGCCGACATTACCGGTGGCGGCGACCTGCTGAGCCAGCGTTAGCTTTGGGGTCTCGGGGTGCTCGTTGCAGAGCGTGCGCCATTGCTCAACGAGGTCGAGGCGGTTGGATGCACGGGCGCCTAGGTCCGCTCCCTTACGGTCGCGGCTCTGATTATGGTCGCGGTTCGGATCGTGTTCGGGTCTGTGGGAGTGGTAGTCGATGGGGCACCCGGTGCGGCCGGCGGTCTCATAAGGGAACTCTACGCGGCCGGTGACGCGGTCGCCGTCGCGGGTGGCGAAGATACGCACGGGGGGATCTCCCAGCTCAATCGAAGGGGCTTCAACGGGCGTTTGAATGGCGTTCGAAGCGTTCACGCGACACCCTCCTCTGCCCGTTTACGGCATTGCTTGTGCATGTGATAGATTTGCCAGCGGAGTCGCTGTGACTCGGCGGAGCGCTGTCTGCGCTTGGCCTATATGCTGGGACGGATCGACCGTTGCCATGCGAATAGATGCTTGCGATCCATGAGCATCAGATTGTCAGGGTGATCGTCGAGCGAGTTTCCGTTCCTGTGAACGACGAAACAGCCACGGGGGATCGGACCGAAATTACGCCGCCAGGTCCATTGCGCGAGTGGGATGTAGTTTTGTACGCAGCATCCGCGATCCTGGACCTTGCTGTAGCGTCGCTTCACCCCGCGATGTTTTCGTACGGTGACCATGCCGACCGCCTTCCAGTTGCGGGCAGCCTGGCCGCGCATGTTGCCCTTCTTGAACTCGGTGGCGGGCGACATGTGGATGCCTTTCTTCCCCTCGATCCAGGGCACATGGCCTTTCTTGAACTCTGTGCGTGGGCTACAGCGCCGCCCTTTGAGGGTCGCCGAAATCTCCGCCCGCCATTCAGCCGATCCGCGTCGCGCCATCCGTGGCCCTCCCTGACTGGCAGACGTCGCAGGCGCCGCAGTTGGTCTTGGGGTTGGCGGCGTGGACGAAATGATCGGCCAAGAACCAGTGGCGACAGTAAGGTGGCTGGTGCTTTAAAATACCGATGCAATAGAAGTCCACCATATCGAGTTGCTCGATCTTCCGGCCGAAATATTCGGGTGAAACGTCCTCATCGTCGTGGAACCGCTGTTCCCACATGCCGTAGTCATCGGGGTGATAGAGGATCATGCACTCGGCGGGATCGCCGTCGCGGCCGGCGCGGCCGATCTTCTGGTGGTAGACCTCGATCGAGGACGGCATGGCGGTGTGGATGATCCAGCGAACGTCGGGCTTGTCGATGCCCATGCCGAATGCGATCGTCGCGACGATGACGTCGGCGCGGCCGGCCATGAAGGCGTCCTGAACGCGCCGGCGATCCTCATTGTCCATGCCGGCGTGGTACGGCAGGGCGTAAATG
>JBARRC010000149.1:0-1760 GCA_049644045.1 Phycisphaerae bacterium | reverse complement strand
TCTGTCGTCCTACTGAGATCGTAGCGGCCTGCGTCCTCGCAGGCCGTTTTCCCGGGCAAGTGTTATTGCGTACGACGGCCGGCGGGGACGCCGGCCGCTACATAGCGACACGAATTATTCGCATGTGCCACAGAGAATGGCCGCACCCCAGCGCCGACCGCCCGAGGTCCGCGGCTTGCCCAGCAAGGAGCCGACCAGTATACTATGTAAGGAGGGTTCTCGATCGTCCCCGTGTAAAAGGACATGAACTATAAGAGCGCCTGAAAAAGGGGCCGTGTAGGATCATCGTCCCCGGATTCTCCGTGCGGACTTCGAGTCCACAGTTCGTTTTGTCAGGTGTTCTCAGTCTCGTTTCCTTCAGGAGGGTATTTTGATGAAGAGGGCGGCAAGGGCCGTGGCTCTGTTGGGCACAATGGCTGCGTGGAGCGCCGACGCCCATGCGGACGTCGTCGTCGAGTGGGCTTTCGTCGGCGATGCAGGGAATGTGGATGATGTCCACGGCCAGGGCTATGGCGGCGTGGACTACGACTACTATATCGGCAGGCACGAGGTGACCAACGGGCAGTACATCGACTTTCTCAACGCCGTGGCTGCGGAGGACACCTACGCGCTGTACTGCACGGCTATGGGCGGCGGCTACATGGGCCTGGCCGGGATCACCCGCTATGGATCTCCCGGAAGTTACACCTATGGACCGAGGGATGGGGATACTGACTGGCTCAACAAGCCGGTGAACTGGGTTAACTGGTACGACGCCCTGCGTTTCGCAAACTGGTTACACAACGGCCAGCCGACCGGTGCGCAGGATGCCTCGACTACCGAGGACGGGGCCTACACTTTCACGGATCGATACAGTGCCGGCGACCGAAACCAGGGCGCGCATGTCTTTCTGCCTACCGAGGACGAGTGGTACAAGGCAGCCTATTATAAAGGCGGCGGTACGAACGCCGGTTACTGGGATTTCGCAACACAAAACGATGACCTGCCGACGTGCGAGCCGCCGCCCGGCGGGAGCAACTCTGCCAACGGCGACAACGCGGCCGGCGGTCCGACAGACGTTGGCGCCTACTACTTGTCGGGTAGCGCCTACGGAACATTCGATCAAACCGGCAACATGTTCGAGTGGGTGGAGACTGCCATTGGGTCGGCACGTTTGTTACGCGGCGGTTCCTGGAATACAGGGGGAGGATATCTGCAATCTTATTTTCGTTACAACGATTGCCCGACGGACGAGACCAACTACTACGGCTTCCGTGTCGCAAGTATCCCTGAGCCGGCTACGCTGAGCCTCTTGGCCCTTGCGGCCGGAGTGGTACTCCGACGGCGAGGAAGGTAACCGCGCGTGAGTGACAACACATTGGCCGGCGCGGGCGCATCGGGTGCAGCGTGTTCCTTTAGATTAGCGCACCGACATCAACGCCCAAGGCACGGGCGATGCGCTTCAGCGTCCGGACGGTGGTGCGGTCGGGGTTGCATTCAATTCGTGAGATCTGCGATTGCGGGAGCTTGAGCTTCTCCCCAAGTTGCTTCTGCGTAAGCCCTTTGCCCTTACGTGCCTTCTTGATCCGCTCCGCAGCGAGCTCCAGTGCGAAATCGTCGGCGTCAACGAAGTCGTTGTCGCCGCTTTCTATTTGGGCGATGGCGTGCTGGACCATGCTCGCTTTCACGAACTCCTCATACTCGTTGATGGGGACAAGAACGTACGTCGCGCGGCCGTCCTCGACTACGTATGGATGCTCCTCAGTCGTTCGACGGGTGGC
>JBARRC010000148.1:0-8063 GCA_049644045.1 Phycisphaerae bacterium | reverse complement strand
TCTGTCGTCCTACTGAGATCGTAGCGGCCTGCGTCCTCGCAGGCCGTTTTCCCGGGCAAGTGTTATTGCGTACGACGGCCGGCGGGGACGCCGGCCGCTACATAGCGACACGAATTATTCGCATGTGTCACAGAGAATGGCCGCACTCCTACGAAGGTTGCGCTGACCCACAGGCAGATCGTGAGAATATCAAAAAAACAGCCCCAAAGAGCGAATTCGCTGTCCCGTTCGGCTCATAATTGCTAACATGGAGATGGTCCACTTAATCGAGGTCTTAGCCCCATGGCCATGCACAAACCCACGCCGGACGTACTCGCGTTGATCGTTTGCGATCAGATCATCACGGATCGGCTCACCGGCAAACAGTCGCTCATCGGAATGTTCAGCAGAATCCACACACGAGGGTTCCCGGTTGCACACCCCCAGATTTGTGTGTACGTCGCGCTGACCGAGGGATACGGCGAGACGGAGTTCGCGATCCGTATCGTCGACGCCAACGATGCCAGGCCGCCAATCGTGGAGGGCAGGGGCAAGGTGCGGTTTAAGGACCCGCGGGCGATCGCTAACCTGGCGCTGCAGTTCCACGGTCTGACCTTTCCTGAACCCGGGCAGTATCGCGTGCAGCTTTATTCCAATGGCGAACTACTCCGAGAGGCCCGTCTTGATATGATTCTCCTGAAGACGCCTCCACGTAAGCCGCAGGGTGATCCCCAAGGCCCGCAAGATCCGGAGGAGCCGATCTAAGGAAAAGGTAAGGAAAAGGGGACGCAGCTCGTTTTTTGCGTACCACCCGACCTGTTGAACGCTACGACTACGTATAGGGGCGCACCACGCTTCCAAAGCCTTGATTTCAACTGTGCGGCAAACTACGATTAGCCGATGGATTGGGGATTGCGGATTGCGGATTGCGGATTGGCGATTTCGTTATTTGTGATTCGTAATTTGTAATTTGCATGCACGGAGCTCGCCTGCATGGAGATTCGACGGATCACGCATAGTCCGGCAAGCCGGTTGGGGATCGGAGCCTTCCTGGCCGCGTGGCTATGGTGTCAGGTCGCCGCAGCTCAGACCGGAACCAGGAATCAAGTGACGACCACGTTCGACGCCTATGGCAATGTCCGTCCTTTCTACCGCGCCCGTTACTCGGTCGGTCTTTTCACCAGCGAGCAAGAACGTGACGCCTTCCGCGCCTATCAAACGCGGAGGCGTCGCGTCGATCGCCGCCGCGGCGTGTTCGCATTGCCGGGTGATTATTTTGCAACGACACTTTCGCGGGCACAGCCGCAGTGGGCAACCCCACCCGCCAGCCCGGTTCCGACCATCGCGCTGTCACCACGGCGGCACCGTGAGCTTGGCCGCTATGGTGGGTTCGACCGGCACCCCGACCGCGCGGAGGCTGCAGGTGTTTCGGTGCTTTTCGCACGACGGCACGCGCTCATCTCGGCAACCTCGCTGAACGCACCCGTGTACCGCGCGATGATAAACACTGGTCCCGCTTTCGGCGTGCGAGCCGCAACGGCCCGGGCACCGTTTGTCGGCAGGGAGGAGGGCGAGGCGGCTGAGCCCACTGCGCACCTTGACCAGCGTCTACGGGAAGGTGTTGAGCTCGATCACCAGCGGGTCCGGGCCGACGGGTGGGCCTGGTTTCGGGAGGGGCAGTACCGCCGCGCCGCCCGGGCGTTTGAGTCTGCCACGTTCCTTGAACCATCGGACGTCGAATCGCGGGTCGGTGAACTCTTCTGTTATCTTTCCGTAGAGGCGACGAGGACCGCGGGTGCAGTACTCGGCGAATTGACCCGCCGCGACGTCAACCCGTTCCTCGCTCATCTGAATCTGACCGAAGCCTACGGTAACGCGGCTGAAGCTCATCAGGTACGCCTCCGGTTGCGATTGCAGGCTTACACCGGCGGCGATAACCCCCACCTCAGGGCGTTGTATGCACTGGCGCTGTGGTACCTTGGTGAACGGGACGAGGCCATCCTGGTTGCCACGAACCTCGCCCGCGATTTCCCCAGCAGAGGCTACGTTGATTGGCCGGCGAAGATGCGTACGATGTGGCGACGAGGTGAGTGACGAGGCGAACAACCCGCGCGAGCCGTTATCCGGCTTCATGATCCGCTACCGCACACTCCTGGTGGTGACGGCTCATGGCATTCTTTTCGCGCTCGCGCTGCTCGCCGCGTTCTTGTTCGCCTACAACTTCCGCTGGGTGGTCGGCCGAGAGGATTACACATATCGCTGGTTCCTCGAGTTGTACTTGCCGCTGGTAGCGCTGGCCCTGCCGACCAAGCTGCTCCTTTTCCACTGGACCGGTCAATACCGAGGCTCGTGGCGTTACGTCGGGTTGCGAGACCTGTTCGCCGTCATCCGTGCGTCGTTGATGGGAACTTTCTTTTTCCTGTTAGCGTACTTCGTCCTGGAGAACCTCTGGCAATACTGGTTCGGCGAACGGCTGATCGACCGCACGCCGTTCGTTCATCTGAGGCAATCTTCCATCTTTGCGCTCGATTGGGCGGCGACGATCGCTTTGGTCTCCGCCGCCCGGGTCCTGGTGCGATTCTACTATGAAGACATTCAGCCGAAGCGGGTGGGCAATCCAAGCCGCGTTCTGATCGTCGGCGCCGGGGACGCGGGGGAGGCCGTCCTTCGAGAGCTGCTGCGCACGGGTCGAGAGCGGTATGAGTGTGTCGGATTCCTTGATGATGACGTGCCCAGACTGCGCGGCCGAATTCACGGCGTCGAGCTGGTCGGGCGGACTGCGGAAATCCGTGAGATCTGTAACGCTTTAGAGGTGCAGGAAGTGCTGATCGCGCTTCCCCACGCCACGCCGAAAACGATCCGCTTACTCGTCGAGCGATGCCAGGGGATGGGCGTCCGGTTTCGTACCATTCCGGCCGTCACCGACGTGATTGAAGGCCGCGTCCAGGTCAGCCAGATCCGCGATGTCGACATTGCCGACCTTCTGGGCCGCGAGCCCGTGGAGCTGGATACCGACATAATCGGGCGGCAGCTTCGCGGCAAGCGAGTCGTGGTCACCGGGGCGGGCGGCAGCATCGGCTCGGAGATGTGTCGCCAGATCGCCTCGTTTCGTCCCGAGCGCCTCCTCCTCCTCGAGCGCGCGGAGAACAGCCTGTTTGAAATCGATCGGGAACTCCGCGAAAAGCACCCCGACCTCGACATCGTGCCGTACGTGGCCGATGTCGGCGATCGGCCTCGTCTCGAAACGATCTTCGAGAAGCAAGCCCCCTCGATCGTCTTCCACGCCGCGGCACACAAACACGTGCCGATGATGGAGATTAACCCGGGCGAGGCGATCAAGAACAACATCGGCGGCACGGTCGCGGTGGCGGACGTGGCCATGGCTGCGGGCGTTGAGAAGATGGTGATGATCTCCACGGACAAGGCCGTCAACCCCACCAGTGTGATGGGAGGCACGAAGCGCGTCGCGGAAATGTATGTGCAGAGCCTCACGGGGCGGGGGGTGACACAGTTTGTCACCGTTCGGTTCGGCAACGTGCTCGGAAGCAGCGGGAGCGTCGTTCCGATCTTCAAGACGCAGATCGCCGACGGCGGGCCCGTCACCGTCACCCATCCCGACATGAAACGCTATTTCATGACCATCTCGGAAGCCGCCGAGCTTGTTCTCCAGGCCGGTACGATGGGCAAGGGGGGGGAGATCTATGTTCTGCACATGGGCGAGCCGATCAAGATCGTGGACCTCGCCCGTGACATGATTACGCTCAGCGGTCTTCGCCCCGGGATTGACATCGAGATTGCCGTCACCTCCATCCGCCCGGGCGAAAAGCTCTTCGAGGAACTCTCCAGCGAGGGCGAGCACATCGGTGACACCGCGCATCCGAAGATCGGTATCTGGAAGCATCGCCCCGAGGATCCACAGGCCGTCGAACAAGGCGTCGCTCGATTGATTGGCATGGCCGATACCTCCGGTGACGGTGAGCTCCAGGCCGAACTCAGCCGCCTCGTCCCCGAGTACACGCCCGACGTCAATCAGCCCGAGCGCGAGGCGCTGGTCCAGACGACCACACCGCCGTCCGGTTCCCCAGCCCGTCGGTCGTGAGCGGAGTGATTCATCGCCGGGAACCGGTCTGTTTCTCCTACCCGAAGCGTTTCTTCCACTCGATGAGCCGCTGCAACGCTTCGAGCGGTGTCATCTGGTCGGGGTCTACAGTGCGCAGTTCGTCGTGCATTTCCTCGCCGGGCTCGCGGAAGAGCGTCAACTGTGTGTCATCTCGGGTCTTTTTGCGAGTAAGCTGCGGTGTTCGCGATTCCCGCTCGAAGCCGCGCTGCAGCTCGTCGAGGACCTCGCGGCTGCGTAGAATGACCCCACTGGGGATGCCGGCCAGTTTCGCAACGTGAATGCCGTAACTTTTGCTCGCCCCGCCATCGACGATCCTGTACAAAAACACGATGCCCTCACCCTCATCGCCCGCGCCGGCACATTCCCTCACGGCCACATTGAAGTTGCGGACCCCGCGAAGCAGCTCGGCAAGCTCGGTCAGCTCGTGGTAGTGCGTAGCGACAAGAGACCGGCACTTGACCTCGGTCGCGAGGTGCTCCGTGATCGCCCACGCGAGCGATAGACCGTCGAACGTGCTGGTGCCGCGGCCCAGTTCGTCCAACACGACCAGCGACCGCTCCGTCGCGTTGTGCAGGATGTTGGCGGCTTCGGTCATCTCGACCATGAACGTCGATCGACCACGCATGATCTCATCCGACGACCCGACCCGCGCAAAGATGCGGTCAGTAACGGAGCACGTCATGCCGCGCGCCGGCACAAACGATCCGGTTTGAGCGAGCAGTGTGAGCAAAGCGACCTGGCGGATGTAGGTGCTCTTACCGGCCATGTTCGGACCGGTGATGACAAAGACGCGGGCGTCCTTGTCGTTCATCACCGTGTCGTTGGGGACGAAATCGTCACCGAGGGTCTGGTCGAGGACGGGATGACGGCCGTCACGAATTTCCAATCGCCCCTCCTCGACGAACTCGGGCCGCACGTATCGGCGCTGGATGGCCAGCTCAGCCAGCCCGGCCGCGCAGTCGAGTCGGCCGATTGCGTCCGCCACGCGCATCAACGGTTCGATCTTAGCGGCCACCTGCTCGCGCAGACGCTCGAACAACCGGTACTCCAGCTCGTTCGCCCGCTCCTGCGCGGTCAGTACGTCGGTTTCGTATTTCTTGAGCTCGTCGGTGATGTACCGCTCGGCGTTTTTGATGGTCTGCTTGCGGACGTAATCGGCTGGTACGCGATCCTTCCCGCTGTTGGGCACCTCGATGTAATAGCCGAAGACGCGGTTGAAACCGACCTTCAAATGCGCGATGCCGGTCCGCTCCACTTCCCTTTTCTGATACTCGGCGAGCCACTGCCGGCCGTCGGTGCCGACGGCGCGGAGCCGGTCGAGTTCGGGATCAAACCCGTCGGCGATGAAACCGCCCTCGCGCAGCGCGTTCGACGGATCCTCGCGGATCGCGCGGCGCAGCAGATCAGCCAGATCGGTCAACCCTTCAAGATCGGAGGCGATGTCGGTCAGAAACGGCACGCCGCTGCCGCGGAGCGGATCCGAAACCTCCGGCAGAGCCTCAAGGGTGCGTCCAAGCGCGGAAAGGTCGCGCGGTGACGTTCTGGCCAGTGCCACCCGCCCGGCAATTCGTTCGACATCGGCCATGCCCTTAAGCCGCCGGCGGACCTCGTTTTGGATAATGTCGTCACCGACCAGGTGAGTGACACCATCCTGTCGGCGGACGATCGCGTCCGCGTCGGTCAACGGGCTGCGAAGCCAGTGCCGAAGCTTTCGCCCGCCGATCGGGTGAACGGTCCGGTCGATCGCCCACAGCAACGTGCCTTCGTACGCACCGCTTCTAAGCGTCCTCTCGATCTCAAGCGAGCGCCACGAGCTGTGATCGATCTGGAGGTAATCGCTCGCCACGCGCCGCCGGATCGCCGTGATGTGGCCGAGCACCGTTTTCTGCGTCTCCCGCAAATACTGGATCGCGCAGCCGGCCGCACAGAGCGATGCATTAATGCGATCAAAACCGAACCCGGCCAGGGTCGATACGCCGAAATGATCCAGCAGCGTCTGCTCCGCCTGGTAGGCCGAAAACTCGTGCAGGGGGCGGCGCGTCGACGTAGTGCCGCACATTTGCCGCAACTGCTCGGCCATCCGGTCGGACGCGGAGCCGCGATCATCGTCGATCAGAAGCTCCGCCGGACGGGCACGCGCCAGGTAGTCGAGCAGCGTGTCCTTGGTAACATCGACCACTTCGAATCGACCGCCCGCCAGTTCAACCAGGGCAAGACCCGTCTCCTTTTCGTGGATGCAGATTGATGCCAGGGTGTTGTCATCTTTCTCGGCAAGCAGCGCCTCGTCGGTGAGGGTGCCGGCCGTGACGATGCGGACGACGTCGCGGCGCACGACGCCCTTGGCCTGCTTCGGGTCTTCAAGCTGCTCGGAGATGGCCACCTTGTAGCCGGCCGTGACGAGCTTCTTCAGGTAGCCGTCGAGGGCGTGGTAGGGGATGCCGGCCAGCGGGATCGGGTTATCGCTCTCCTTGCTCCGCGAGGTCAAGGCGATCCCGAGCACCTTCGAGCAGAGCACCGCGTCGTCGTAGAACGTTTCGTAGAAATCGCCCATCCGAAACAGCAGGATCGCCTCGCCCACGCGTTTCTTCTGCTCGACATATTGGCGCATCGCCGGGGTGAGGGAGTCGGTGCCGTGTAGCGGCCTGGCCGAACCCGCCCGTTTCACCGCAGTATGAGCTGGTATCTTCGTCGACGACAAAGGCGTTCCTTCCCGACAGCTTCGCAATCAGCGCGCTTCGCGACCACCGAGCCGCGGGCTTCAGCCCGCGCGGAGTACCCACAATCCGTCCGCGAGCCGCGAGCTTTAGCCCGCGCGGAGTACCCACAATCCGTCCGCGAGCCGCGGACGACGGAACCGCTTCAGAGTGCGAACCTCCGCGCAGGCTAAAGCCTGCGGCTCGCTCATCCGTGCAGGCTGAAGCCTGCGGCTCGGAAAGGTCATCATACCCTCGACCAGGAGAAACGCTCAACTTGTGGATTGTACCGCGTGATCGGCGTCACAAATGACCGGAATACGGGCGCCGGACAGCGGGTTAGTTTGAAATCCTCGTCCCGCACTCCGGACACCTCGGCTCGATCAGCCCCGTCAGATTGTACCCGCATCTAACGCACAGGCCGTGTTTGCGGCGGTAGCGACGCACGTAGTGGTGGATCCGGTCGCGCACGATCGCGGCCGCGGGGTAGGCTAAGAGCAGCGTGAGCGGCGGCCAAATCCACGAGCGCAAGCCGATAAAGTGCACGCTCATAGTGGGCGTGACTCCCCGTGGGTTCCACCTGGCCCAGTACCAGCCGTACGGGGCGATGGCCCAAGGATAATTGTGGCGATACCCGTGGCAAATCGCGCCGTCGGCTACTCGCCGCACGATCATCCGCACGCCGCCGTCGAGCGGGTCGAGAATGATGTCGTCACTTGCACGGATCCCGTATAGCCGCACGAGGCCGCCGGAGAAGTAGATGTAGCAGTAGAATCGAGGGGTGATCCGGTATTCGCGATAGACTGGGAATGCGTATCCGGTCCATCCGAGTATTGCGAACGAGATGGCCCCGGTCGCAAGAGCGGTGATAAGAACCCTCCGAACCATTACCCGATTCTATGCCATGCAACACGTCCAGGACACATGCGGTACGGGTCGGTTTTTGTCAGTGGCTAGGTGAACAGCTACAATGCAACGGATGGCCAAAGAGCGCGACAAAGTCGTCGTCGCTATGAGCGGCGGGGTGGATTCGAGCGTTGCAGCCTGTCTGCTGGTCGAGCTGGGCTATGACGTTGTCGGCCTGTTCATGCGCGTTGGCGTCGAAGAACCACCTGGCGGCGAACCCACTTCGCCAATCCGAACCGCGACCGTAAGGGAGCGGACAACAATCAGACCGGAAGAACCGCTTCCTGACGGGCGCGGCTCGGAGGGTGGATGCATCCAAAAGGTGTCCGACACACCGCGCGGGCTAAAGCCCGCGGCTCGCCGGC
>JBARRC010000147.1:0-2764 GCA_049644045.1 Phycisphaerae bacterium | reverse complement strand
GTATGGCATGGTGTGCACTTTTGGGTGATGATCGGCATGAGGTCGCGCCGGAAATCGACGGTACGTCGTTTCTCCGCCGGTAGAGTCAGCTTCATAGGCGGGTGTCGCAGCGCTTGCACGAACCGGTTCTCCGGAGTCAGCTCCGGATCTTCATGACAGCCGATACATCCACGCGGCTCGTGATGCTTGACCCAGATCCAGCCGCAACTACGAAGGGCCATACCATTGGCATCGAGCGTCTGAAGCTGCACGGGTACATCCGCCGGCACCTCGATATGAAACGATCCATCCTCCTCGACCGGGACCTGGCCAAGCAAGCGCTTCTGAACGATGGGTGCCATGCCGTCGTCAAACAGAGCCGCGGGCTTTAGCCCGCGCGGTTTCGCGGATGCGTGGCGAGCCGCGGGCTTTAACCCGCGCGGTGCTCCGCCAATAGGCGTCGACCCGCTCTGGTTGCTTGCCGGCAGCGGTACGCCTTCAATCACCCGCAGACCACGGATCATGCCCGGACGCATGTGCGGAATGATGACCGGGTCCGCCAGGTAGGCGTTGAGACAATATAGCTTACCCGTGGGATACTTCTCGTTGACCACACTGGACCGCCCGTCCGGCTCCAGGCGAGGGACCAGCGCTTTAGCGTGCATGTCGTGGAATTCCGGGTCATCGAAGATCAGCTCCCTCCGCCCTGTCCGCGGATCGAGCCGGTAAATGCCGTGTGTCCCGCTTCCATAAGACCCTTGTGGGATACCCGTTTGTGGGATACCCGTTTGTGGGATACCCGTTTGTGGGACCGGCTTCCCAGCCGGTCGCATCGAGACCAGCACGGTGCCGTCACCAAGCGGCGAGGGCGAATGATACAGCCTGGTCCGGTCACGGGTCACGGGTCGATGCGAGTAGAAGTTGCGCCGCAACGTTACCGAACCCAGTTGCCCCGCGCCGTCCCATCCCACCTGGTCAGCCTCGACGAAGACCACCAAGCCATCGGTCGTGACGCACGGCATGTGCTTGATGCGCTGCCCTTGATCGCCGCAAAACAGTGCGTAGTCCGCACCATCCGTATTTACACCGAACAGCGCAATCCGCCCCTTGTACCCACGTCGTAAATCCGCACGCTGCCAACTGGCCAGCAACACACGGCCATCGTCCATCAGGAACGGATCCAGGTCATCACTGAGGTTCATGGTCAGCCGGCGCACGCTGCTGCCGTCGAGCTTGCAACTGTACAAGCTCGTGGCGGCCCCGGAGCCGTACTCGTTCATTACCCCGGCTGCATCGCTGACGAACATAATCTGATACCACGGCTCCGTCGAAACGATCGTATACAACGTGGCCTGATAGGCGGGGCTGCGACAGTTCCCCAGATTCTTGGTGATCTGCCTCGCACCGGAACCGTCGGCGCTTATCTCCCAGATGTTCCACGGGTCCTGCGGTTTTCGCTTGGCCGCAAACAGGATACGCCTCGCATCAAAGGAGATATCCAGCTCGCACGCGCTGATGAACCCCTCCGTAAGCACCCGCAGTTGGCCGTTGGGATCGAGGCGAAGGATTCGGCCGCCGTCGCCGTAGTCAGCCCGCAGCATCCCCCCCGCGCGTCCGGGTTGTTTCTCCATGTCTAACCCGACGGGAAGCTGCGCGAAGATGATCGGTGATTCAATGTGGCCGGTAGGAACGCCAGCCGTTGCGGCTACACGGGGATTCCCAAGGACGACGGCCACCACGGCGGCGAGGACAAGCCGGTCTGCTGTCGGCACTCTTCTCATGGCCTGGTGTCCACCCCATGCCTTCAAGGAAAATGGGTTCTCGCCGCACGTCAGCGTGGTCCAACGAGTCCAGCGAGTTTACCACATAAAGGCACAGAGAACCAGTCCGGCTACCCCACCCGAGCATATAGGATACACCGCGCCACCCTGTTGCATGACGCTTACGCTTCCAGCGCAGGGATCTTGCCGGCCTTTTCGAGCATCTCGCAAAGCGCGACGGCCGCCTCTTGCGGCGATACCTTCGACGTGTCAATCACGATTTCGGGATTCTCGGGGGCTTCGTAGGGATCGTCGATGCCGGTAAAGCCCTTGATCTCGCCGGCGCGGGCTTTTTTATAAAGACCCTTCGGATCACGCTGCTCGCAAACGTCCAGCGGCGCATCGCAAAAGACCTCGAAAAAGCTGTCCGGACCGACTGTCTCGCGGGCTATGTTGCGGTCCTTCCGGTAGGGACTGATAAAGGCCGTAATCACGATGAGCCCCGCGTCGACGAAGAGCTTGCCAACCTCGCCGAGGCGGCGGATGTTCTCCTCACGATCTTCGGCGCTGAAGCCCAGGTTCTTGTTGAGCCCGTGCCGGATGTTGTCCCCATCCAGGACGTAGGAAAGATGGCCTCGCTGCACGAGGGCGTGCTCCAACGTGTATGCGATGGTGCTCTTTCCCGACCCGCTCAACCCCGTCGTCCAGATCAGCGCTCCTTTCTGGTCGAGCAGCTTCTCGCGCTGATCGCGGCTGACATGGCCCTCGTGCCACGTGATGTTGGTAGCCTTGATCTTGGTCACTCCCCTACTCCTGTGGTTAAAACTCGTTGAAAACCAGATGGCAGTATAGGAGACGATACATTGTCATACAAGCGGTCCCAACGGTGCATTGAACGGGTGCGGCCATTCTCTGTGGCACATGCGAATAATTCGTGTCGCTCTGTAGCGGCCGGCGTCCCCGCCGGCCGTCGTACGCAATAGCACTTGCCCGGGAAAACGGCCTGCGAGGACGCAGGCCGCTAC
>JBARRC010000146.1:0-2122 GCA_049644045.1 Phycisphaerae bacterium | reverse complement strand
GCTCAACAGGGGTCACTGGTGCACCCCCTTTGCCACTTGCTCTGTCAGCCAATTCCGTAACAGGTCAACGGGGTAAACAACTGCTCGGCCGAGTCGTAAGTAGGGTATCGTCGAGAGTCTGGGCGAGAAACGCGACCGCCGCCGTGACGGGCTCGACGCAGGGGAAGCGTGCCGGTGGATCACGTCGGGGTGGTTCTTGGGTTCGCCAGGGTTGCCAGCTCCACCAGGTCACGATACGCTGCCGCACGTTAACTCGTCGCTGCTGAGCCGAAGCATCCTTGCTCGGAGCGCTGAGAGCTAGGGCTCGGAGCTGATTCACTGGTTTCCGCCAAAAGCTAATCGCCCGGCCCCTTGGGCGATGTTGTAGCTTGGACTAAGCAGTTCCAGCTAGCATTGTTTTCAGATCCAGCTCGAACACGAATGCCGTGCGTGCGCCCGATGCACACGCCAGAGAGTCACTCCTACCTTTCTTGTACCTCGACACCCGGCGGTGCCTTGAATACGAAGCGATCCGGGGTGATCTTCTCGTTGACCTTGATATCACTGCAGGTCGTCGTGGCCATCGGTTTCCCCTCGGGCGTGTGGGCGACCATCTTGAGCATCTGGCCGCTTTCCTTGTCGTAGTACATGACGGTCTTCCCCTGGCCCATTTGGCCCTCTTTCGGGGTCGCCTCCATCACCCACACGGCGCGCCCGTCCAGGGATGAATCAGGGAGAACCTTTAGTTCGGCAGTGTCTCGCCAGACCTTGAAGGGGTCCAGGTCCGACTTCTGAATCTTGGTCTTGTAGGCTGACTTCATCCCCGCCATTTCGGTGACCGTGTACGTGTACGATCCGTCACTGATCATCAGCATGGACGACTCTTGCTTAGTTGTAGTGCCGCCGACGTTGGTCTCCGTGGTGCCCTTAGTCTCGGTGCGCAACAGAAAGTCGTCACCTTTGCGAAGCATCTCGGTCGTGCCGTTGGTTGTGCTGACCATAGAGAAGCCTTCCTGCTTCATTTCGGTGACCGTCTTGACCTTCGCGCTGAACGAGTTGAGCTTCTCCGACGCCGCGGCGATTTTCTTGCTCACCTCCTCGGCGGTCTCGCCCGCGATGGCCGCGTTTACGAAGGCAAACCCCAGAACGAGGATCCCAATCCGACAAACTCGTATACTCATCTTAATTTCTCCTTGCACGAATCTGTGCATCGTGTGATTAACCACCGGTACCTGTAGCCCGATTGCGCCCTATCAGCGCCGACGTGTTTCCCACGGTCTTGCCAAGGCACATACACTCCAGCGGCCAGCGTACCACATTTCGCTCGACCGGTCATGCGTTGGTGTGCGGCGTACCAGGTCTCCACCGGAGCAACACCAGACGTGCCCTCCCGGACCCGAATCATGCCGTGGAGCAGGTGAAGTGCTACTGAGCGACGGGCGCTGCGAAGAAGCCGGATGGGGCCAGTCTACGAAATGCCCCGGATCGTGTCGTGAAGGGAGATGCCGAGGGTCTTGGTGAACTTCCGAAGGGTGAGGATCGTCACATTGTACTCGGCCCGTTCGACGCCCCCCACGTAGGTTCGGTGGACCCCGCACCGGAAGGCGTGCTCCTCCCAAGCCAGCGCGTGTGGGGGTAGCCGTTTAGCCGTCTATATGTGGGCGATGTTCGCGGCTCGCTATCTACCGGCGTTTGCCCGGCGTGGATTCGCTCGCGTCGGCGAAGTCTTTGTCCAGTTGTCGGCAAAACGTGGTGAAGCTGACCCCTGTGGCGCGGCAATACAGCCACAACTGGACCACGTCCAGCCGGGTTTCGCCGTTCTCAAATCGGGAGATGCACTGCTGGGGTACGCCCAGCCGTTCGGCCAAGTCGGCCTGGAGGAGCCCCTTCTTGGCCTTGAGAGCCCGAAGACGCTCAAGGAAGCGGGCATACTGTGGCGTGAACCGCGATTTCCTCACGCCCAGCAGCCTAACACGCTTGAGCGGTACACAAATTCTGTGTATGATGGACCTGCGGGGAGCATGTCCCATCGACAGTTGGAGGTTTGATGGCGACTCGTAGTCTCACAGGTTATCCAACCTTGCGTTCCTGGGCAACCTCTTCGCTTTCCGCAGAGTCATCGAGATAGCTCTTGAGCATCCAC
>JBARRC010000145.1:0-1688 GCA_049644045.1 Phycisphaerae bacterium | reverse complement strand
TCCGCTTGCCCATGCCACCCTCGCCGAAAGTGTCATGCACCCCTGTGCACCCGGCGCTCTGCTCAGGTATAGTCCCCTCTTTGAGTGTAGTCCATACTCAACTCAAGTGGAATCGCGAATGACGCTGCTGATCACGCCGATCATGGCGGAGAACCTCGAGGATCTGAAGACGCGCGCTGAGCGAGCGTGGGCGGGCGGTGCGGAGGCGGTCGAGGTTCGGATCGATACGTACCCGGGCGATCCCGCGCAGCTCGCTGAATACCTGAAAACACATGGCGACCGCACCTGGATCGTAACCTGCCGCAGCGCGGACGAGGGTGGTCATTTTCACGGCGACGCGATGGAACGTGTATCAAGGCTCGTTGCGGCGGCACGCGGCACGGATGCGTACGTTGACTTTGAACTGGCTGATTGGCGAAAGTCAAGCGAGGTGCGCCAGAAGGTGCGCCTGGCCTCGGCGAGAGCGGACGGCACCGGTCACCGCCTGATCCTCTCCGCCCACGATTTCAGCGGTCCGCCTGACAACCTCGGCGCGCTTGTCAAGGAGATGGCGGACGTGGGTGATGCGGCCGAGGGCAAGGTTGCCTACCGGACGCGCCACATCTGTGACACCTTTGACGCGTTGGATTGGATGCATGAACGGGGCAGGGTCTTCACGGTCATCGCCATGGGCGACGACGGCCTCTGGACTCGCGTGCTCGCGAAGAAACTCGGGGCCTTCGCCACCTACTGCGCTCTGGACGACGAATCAGCCACCGCGCCGGGCCAGGTGACACTCGACGAGATGTTCAACCGCTACCGCTGGAGCGCAATCGACGCCTCGACACGGGTATTCGGCGTGATTGGCGATCCCGTGGCTCATTCCATGAGCCCGCTGTTGTTCAATCACTGGTTCGCGGACGCCGAACTCAATGCGGTCTACCTTCCGCTGCGCGTCAGCGGGAAAGACGACCACATACGGCGCTTTCTGGATGGCTGTTGTGAGAGGCCGTGGCTTGACATCGGTGGCTTCAGCGTCACGATCCCGCACAAGACGAGCGCGCTGCGCTGGGCCGGGGATGGTGCGGACTGGATGGCACGTCGACTCGGAGCAAGCAACACGCTCTCCTTCCACGACCGTGGCGTAAAGGCCTATAACACAGATTGCCATGCGGCTGTCTCATCCGTGGCCGATGCGCTCGGCTGTTCACGGGTGAACCTGGCTGGTCTATCGGTCGACGTGCTCGGGGCAGGCGGTGCGGCTCGTGCGGCACTCTACGGTTTGCCGATGTTCGGATGCAAGGTGACTGTCTACGGACGCTCTCCGCAAAAAACGCGTCGACTTGCGGATGAATACGATGCTCAGGCCGCGGTGTGGGACGAACGGGTACACCGCGGCGGCGAGGTGCTGATCAACTGCACGAGCGTCGGCATGTGGCCCGAGGTCGACGCCTCGCCCATGCCCGCCAATTCGCTCTCCGGCTGTCGACTGGTCTTCGATCTGATCTACAATCCGCTTGAAACGCAGCTTCTAAGAGACGCTGCCGAAGCCGGGTGTGCAACGCTCAATGGGCTGGACATGTTTGTGCGGCAGGCGGCCATGCAGTTCGCGCTGTGGACCGGAAGATCACCCGATACGCAACACGCCCGCGACATGCTCAGGCGTGAAATCGTATCGCGAGCGGACCCAAAACAATGACCACCGGCGG
>JBARRC010000144.1:0-6961 GCA_049644045.1 Phycisphaerae bacterium | reverse complement strand
GGTGGGCCCACTCGGTGTCTTCGGATATGCCGATCCATTGGTGCCAACCGGGGTTCACGGCACTATACGCCCCGATCGCGTTATGGAGAAAATGCGCGATGACGGCGGGAAGAATGGACCGCGACTGCCAGCACAAATAACCCAGCACCACCCCTAGTACAACCGTCACGGCGAACTTGAACAGGAAGAAGTGGAAGACGCCGAAGACGGCGGCCGATACGAGGATGGCCGTCCACTTCCGGGAGGAAGTCCCAAGACTGCTCAGCAGGAAACCCCGAAACAGCAGCTCTTCACACACGGCCGGAACAAGCGCGATCAGTACAAACACACTGCCAACGGGCAGAGCTGCCAACGTCTCTTGCAACATCTCGGCGCTTTCCACGACGGCCTGTGGAGCGCCAAGCACTGATTGTTGTAGGACATTCAGTTCATAAGCAGGCACCCATGCGGACAGCCCGATCAGCACAGCGGCGGCAAGGTGACGCGGCGCCGGCATACGAATGCACAACGTGTTTTGGATGTCTACCTTCCAGTAGGCCAGTATGCCGACCGGGAGAATCACGAACAGCACCGGCATCAGCCATCCGGTCGCAAACAACAGACCGCTCGCGTCTTCGTCAGGACCGGGCGACAGCGCCGACTGTACGAAGAACCACGTCGGGAACAAAACCGCCACTACCAACAAACCCATCGATAGGGTCGGCCTGTCGGCCGGCTTGATCAGGACGCGCGACAACACACTCTTGAGTGAGCCCGCGTCGGCAAAGACCACGGATTCTTTGCCGAAAACATTGGTGGCCACCGCAACCGCCGCTCCGGCATACATCGTCGTCGAGAGGAGGACCATCACGATGTTCCATGCCGGAATCGTGGCACCCAGCAGGAACTCTCTCGCCAGAAGCACCATGTTGCCCACCGGCATCACGAGCATGATCCCCTCGAGCCTGGTGGCCGGCAGCGCGGCGATGCCGCCGGGAATCAACACGGCAAGGATGACCGGGGTCACATAGTTTTGCGCCTCCTTGAACGTCCGTGCGAAGCTGCACACCGCGATCATGATGGCCGACATCAGCACCGCGAACGGAATCAGGCACAACAGGATGAAAACCATCTTGGCCAGCGGGATTCCCCCGCCGGTGCTGGCGATCACCTTATCAAAACCACCGAAGTAAACGGTCGCGGTGACGCTCGCGAGGTTCAGGGCTGCACCCATGATCGCAACTGTCGTGACCACCAGGAACTTGCCGACGATCAGGTCAATCACCGGTACCGGACACACCATCAAAGATTCGAGCGTGCCGCGCTCACGCTCGCCGGCCGTCAAGTCAATCGCCGGATAGATCGCCCCTGTAATGGTCATGAGAATGAGGATGAGCGGCAGGATCTGTCCCAGGATCGACGATGGGGTGGACAGGTCGGTGACCGTCAGCTCGAACGGTTTGTCGAACGCGGCCGGCAGATCAAACCGTTGCTTCCGCTGTCCGACCGTTCGATCATCAATTCGGTTGAACATTTCATGCAGTTGACCCAGGGCAAACGCGCTGCGTACGTCTTCGTAATCGGGAAGCAGCTCAATGTGGTTGGTCCGATCAATCTCGTCGGACAGGGCCTCGTCTGCGAAAACTACCCCGAGTTGGATGGCCCGGTTGCGTACCGCTTCCTCCAAGTGCTCCTGTGACTGGAAGGCATGCAATTGGAAATGGTCCAGGGGCGCGGGGAGCTCTTTCGCCTCCTCGGACTCAGGATCGAGCTGGTCGGCCTCGCGTCGTAGAGCGTACGCGTCCCCCTCAATGAGCTGTTGGAGCATCGCCGCCTGACGTTCCCCGACGACGCCGATGATAAGCCGCTCCTCCCCCATCGACTCCGCCTGGTAGCTGACAGCCTGAATCGAGCCGAGCATCAGCAGTGGGTAGAGCACGATCGGCACGAGGATCATGGCGATCAGCGTCCGCCGATCGCGCAGAATGTCGGTCATCTCCTTGCCGTAGATCGTGCGGATCCGGCGGTGGAAGCTCATGGTACAATGGCCTCCACCTTCTCGTCCGCGTGGATGAGCTTGAGGAAAATGTTGCTGAGGCGTTCCTCGCCGGCCAGCAATCGCAGGCTCTCGAGATCACCCTCTGCGACGAGCTTCCCGTCGTGCAACAGGCCGATTTGATCGCACATACCCTCGGCCTCGTCCAGATAGTGCGTCGATAGAATGATCGTTTTGCCCTCATCGCGCACCCGCTTGATGTATTCGAGGATGATGCGATTGCTGAGCACGTCGAGCCCGAGTGTCGGCTCATCCATGATCAGAATCGGCGGATCAGCCACCAGGGCCCGGGCGATGTTGACCCGCTGCTTCTGCCCCGTCGAAAGCGCCCCGCAGCGCAAGTCGGCGAAATCACTGATGCCCAGCCATTGGATCAAATAGTCGGCCCGGGTGGCGGCTTGATCGGGCTCCATGCGATGAAGTTGCGCGAAGTAGATGAGCAGCTCACGGGCTGTCAGGCGCTGGTACAACCCCGTGTTCGCCGTCAAAAAACCCAGGATCCGCTTCACCTCGGCGGGCTGCGTGGCCACATCGTACCCACCAAGCAAAGCTGATCCGCTCGTCGGGGCCATCAACCCGCTGAGCATACGGAGCGTCGTCGTCTTGCCCGCTCCGTTTGGACCCAACAGGCCGTAGATTTGCCCCTCCCGGACCTGGAAGCTGAGCCCGTCGACGGCCCGCTTCCCCCGGCCATCGGGCGTCGGGAACACCTTGATCAGGTTGTCAGCGACGACCATGCCCATGCTGCGGGCATTGTAGCGTTGGAACCTATCCGCTCAAAACTGGTTCCAGAGGAACTGGTTGGTCACGTCGTGGTGGAACATGACCTCGCCACGTTTGACCTTCGTACCCAGCGCCTTTGGGCAGCGATCGGCGGCTCGCTGCTTGAGTTCGACGTACTTGCCGTGGCACTCTTCGCTCAGAATCTCGACGGCCAGGCGGCTGCTCTTGAACAGGCGAATCGCATCGTAGATGTTGTCGGGCAGGAAACGCGTCCTGGCGCGTTTGCCCTCCGCATCAGCGGGATCCGGCAGCGGTCCCTCGAGCCCGGTCCGAAGCAACGTGTAGAACAGCAAGTAAGGGTTCGCATCAGGAGAAACCGAACGGAACTCGACCCGCGCCGACCGCTCGTTGCCGAGCGGGACTCGAACCATCGCGGCGCGATTCGTGGCTGATACCTTGATCTGATTGGGCGCCTCGAAGTTCGGATCGAGCCGGCGGTAGGCGTTGACACTGGAGTTCAACACGAGACAGATATCCACCGCGTTGTTGAGAATCCGCTCGACAAACTCCCACGCGAAGGGCGAGAGGCGATCCTGACCCTCCACATCGTAGAAGAGATTCTTGCCGCCGCGATTCAACGAGATGTTGCAGTGCATGCCGTTGCCGTTGACGCCCGCAACCGGCTTGGGCAGAAACGAGGCGGTCAGCCCCATTTGGGCCGCGATCTGCCGGCAGGTGAGCTTGTATAGTTGAATCTGGTCGGCCGTGACCATCGCTTCTGAGAAGCCAAAGTTCATCTCAAACTGGGAGGGTGCGACCTCGGGATGATCTTTCTCATTGGCGAATGCCAACGCGCGCTGCACTTCAGCCGCCCGGTCGATGAACTGCCGCAGCGGATCCTGCGGGAGAGAATGATAGTACCCACCGGTCGAGATGAACTCGAACTGGCCGGCATCATAATACTGCCGCTCAGCGTCGGTACTTCTGAACAGAAATCCCTCGATCTCGGGTGCAACGTGGAGCACCAGGCCCTTCTCGCGATTCAGCTCCTCGGCGTAGAGGTGCAGGCGGGATCGAAAGTCGGCCGGATACATCGACCCGTCCTGAGCGCGTACTTCGCCGAAGGCGATCACCTTCCCTGGACCGAAGATGTCAGCGGGCAGCCAGTAGAAGGCCGGCCAATCGATCGACAGTTTCAGATCGGAGTCACTGATCTCGGAGAAGCCGCGGATCGACGAGCCGTCGAAGGTCAGGTTGTCAGCGGACTGGAGCAGGAACTTTTTGTCGTAGTCAAGCATGTGGAAGCGGCCCTCCAGGTCCGAGAAGCAGACAGTGACCGCCTTGATTCGCTTCTCGTCCCTCAGGTACTTCAGGCGATTCTCCTGGATGATTCCGCGGTCGACGCGTTCGAGGCGCTGCTGCTTCGCCTCGAGGTTCATTTCCTCCAGCTTGTCGTAGGGGATTTCCAGAAAATCGCGTAAAGCCGTTTGTTCCGCCATGATTAATACCTCACCTATAAGACGCTAGCCACCGAGCTTCGGCTCGACGAATCTGCGCATATTTAGCATAATTTTGGCCTTTGTCAAATTAAATCTTGCAATATTTATAGCAAATTCTTTAGAATTAAGTCTAAAGCATGTTAGATTATCTCTACAGCGTTGTCGTTGACAGAACCGATAAGTGGGGGTAGTGTACGAAAAAGGGCACTGGATGAACTCGGGGCTGCGGGGCCCCGTTTTTATGTCCGAACGGGTTTCGGATCCTGGAGCCTGTTGGGAACCGCGAGCATGAGCATCGTCAGCAAGCAGCACACCTGCGTCTTCGGCCTGGGCTGGGGCGACGAGGGCAAGGGCAAGATCGTTGATCTGCTCTGTCCGGCGTTCGATGTGGTTGTCCGCTTCAACGGTGGGGCTAACGCCGGACACACCGTCTGCGTGGGCGACGAGACGTTCGCGCTGCACTTGTTGCCTACCGGCGTGCTCCACGAAAACGTGACTGGCGTGATCGGGCCCGGTGTCGTGGTCGACCCCATCATGCTCCTGTCAGAGATCGACGAACTCACTGCCCGGGGCATCGACGTGACCGGAAAGCTCAAGATCAGCGATCGGGCGCACCTCGTCCTGGCGTACCACAAGCTGGAAGATCAACTCAGCGAGCGAGCCGCCAGCGAGACGGCGCGCATCGGCACGACGGCACGAGGCATCGGACCATCCTACGCGGACAAAATGAAACGAAGCACGGCTATTCGGTTCGCCGACTTTCTACACGACGACGACCTCGCCGGGCGGGTGCGCAGGATCGTAGCCGACCGAAAGGTCGCATTCGTCGTGATATATGGGAATGACGTTGATCTCGACGTTGACGCTGTGCTGGCTGATGTGGCGACGGCCAAAACACGCCTCAGCCCGTGCATCTGTGACACCACCGAGTTTTTGCACGAAGCCATGGACGCTGGGAATAGGGTGCTGTTCGAGGGGGCCAACGGGATGCTGCTCGATGTCGATCATGGCACGTATCCGTTCGTCACCTCGAGCAGCACCGGGCCACATGGTATCGGGGCCGGCGCGGGCGTTCCGCCCTCGCGCGTCACCTGCTTGATCGGAACGATCAAGGCCTATGCGACGCGCGTCGGATCCGGCCCGTTCGTCAGCGAGCTGCGTAATGAGATCGGCGACCGGATCAGGGATCGCGGCAAAGAGTTTGGTACGACGACCGGCCGGCCTCGCCGGTGCGGCTGGTTCGACGCCGTCTCCTGCCGCTACACCGCACGCATAAGTGGTGTCACGGATATTGCACTCATGCACCTGGATACACTCAGCGGCTTTGAGCAGATCGGTCTTTGCGTGGCGTACCGTGTGGACGGCGAAACGCGGATGACACCGCCGTCGGACGCGGCCAGTCTCGAACGGGCGGAGCCGGTGATCGAATTGCTACCCGGCTGGAACGGTGACCTGCGCGCGGCTCGACGGTTTGAAGACCTGCCGACCAATGCACGAGCGTACATCGAGCGGATCGAGACGCTGGTCGGTGCGCCGGTCTCGTTGATTGGTGTCGGGCGGGACCGCTCACAGACGCTCGTCCGCGGTCGCATGTGCGGTTTGATCGACGTACCTCAACCCTCCACTACGTAGCAGACGCCATGGCTGAACCACCGCTTGACCCGCAGGAAGTCCTGGACCTGACGCGCGAACAGTTGCCGCGTCACATCGCGATCATCATGGACGGTAACGGCCGTTGGGCTAAGCAGCGGGGGCTGCCCCGCATCCAAGGTCACGAGCGCGGCGCCAAAACGGTGCGAAGCATCGTTACCCACAGCGCCCGGCTGGGGATCGAGGCGATGACGCTTTATTCCTTCAGCACCGAAAACTGGAAGAGGCCCAAAGACGAGGTCGACTTCCTTATGGAACTGTATGCGCGATACCTCGTCGCCGAACGCGACACGATCATGGACAACAATGTGCGGTTCGTGCACCTTGGCCGGCGAGAGGGCCTGCCTGAGTCCGTCCTGACCGAAATGGACAAGACCGTGGCAATGAGCCGCGACAACACCGGGCTTACGCTGTGTCTGGCACTCAACTACGGCGCGCGCAACGAGCTGGTCGATGCGGTTCGCAGCATCGCCAGGGATGTTCAAGACGGCAAGCTCAATCCCGGCGAGATCGGCGAGAAGCTCATCTCGGACTCGCTTTATACGGCCGGGCTGCCCGACCCGGATTTGTTGATCCGCACGGCCGGCGAGCATCGCGTCAGCAACTTTCTGCTGTGGCAAATCAGCTACGCGGAGATTCACGTGTGTGACAAGCTGTGGCCCGACTTTGATGTGGAAGCGCTCAACACTGCGATCCAAGACTTCGTCAGCCGCGAGCGGCGGTTCGGAGAGGTCGCGGCTGGGGTCGAAGACCCAGAGGGGTAGCCGGGCTCGTCGTGTAGCGCATCAAACAGGAGTTTGCCTATCAGAGCCGCGACCGTAAGGGAGCGGGCAACAACTGAGTCTTCAGAACCGTTTGCCCACGGACGGCGCTCGGATTTCGATACGTTCACTGGTGCGAGCGGCGAGCTCGAGATCGAACCCGTCGCATATTACCGTGCGTTATAGGCAGATCGGGGTGCGGCCATTCTCTGTGGCGCATGCGAATAATTCGTGTCGCTCTGTAGCGGCCGGCGTCCCCGCCGGCCGTCGTACGCAATAGCACTTGCCCGGGA
>JBARRC010000143.1:0-13289 GCA_049644045.1 Phycisphaerae bacterium | reverse complement strand
CGAAGATCGCTATGCAGTCCATGAACCGGAACAACCGTAGCATGTATCGGCTGGCTTGCGGGTCGTGTATAGCCTCCGAGTTTTCGATCAAGGCGACCGGGTCGGATCGCAGCTTCTCGAGCTGGCTGTAGAATGCACCACGCTCCTTTTCGGTGCACTCGTGTCTGATGAACCGGACAACGTTCCTGTGCAGTTCCACCTTGATGCGCATACGCACACCTCCAAAACGCACCGCAGCGCGTTTTGCGACCTCATGAGTCATCAAGGTGGAACACGCACCTCCATCAACAGCTGCCAGCTGCTGCCCCGTCCCCGCTGTGTTCCACGGCCGGGGGGCTCGGCCTGCCTATTCGTATGTCACATGTAGTATATATCAGATTCGATATATGTCAACCGAAATCAACCGGCGGCGCTGATTTTTTGCGAGAAGACCTCTGACGGGCGGAGCCTGCCTACGGCCTGATATCTGCCAAGCAGATTGCGTGGGCAGTGACGACGGTATGTTTGGCTGTCATGTCCACCGGATGGTGTCCGCTCCCTCACGGTCGCGGTTCGGCACATCGGCCGCTCCCTTACGGTCGCGGTTCGGCACACCGGCCGCTCCCTTACGGTCGCGGTTCGGATGCTATGGTTGGCACCGGCTTGCAGCGACAACCCTGTTGCACTGTAGTGCGTCAACCTCCTCGCGTGCCATAACGTCTTACCAGGACTTCTGCGTACGCAGTGTTTCGATCTGGACGAAGTCGTAGCGTTTGCCCTGATTCATGCCGGGGCATTTCTTGTGGGCTTCGTTCCACGTGTCGGGAGAACGCAGGTTCTGAGTCCAAAACGGCCAGGTCCGGCACTGCAACGGACGAACAGGGTGGATAAGACACGTTGCCTTCCCCCTGTCGCGCTTGAGGAAGATACAGTCACCGTCGAGTTTCTCGGTCAGGCTGTGGCGCAACGCCACGCGACGGAGGTGCTTCTCGTCAAGCCAGCCGTCGGTTCGGCCAAGGAACTCGGATATCCGGCGAATCTCTTCTTTCGTGGTCCAAACGTAACCGGGGTCGCCGCTGCAGCAGTTACCACATCGGGTACATTCAAAGCGCACACCAGCCCCGTACCACTTCTCCTTGGCCTTAACACTCTCGTTCACCCCGTCTTTTTCGAGGAACGCGAAGCCGGCGTCAAGATGCCTACCGCGGGCCGAAGGCGTTCTGAAATCCGGCCACGTCGTAAAGGTCCACGTCGTCGTCAGGATCATAACCGTATGGAATGGTACACGTGCGTGACAGTGATACCCCCGGGCCGCCGCGATCGACACAGTCGATAAGACGCCCGACGTCACCGAGATCGACGAGGCAGCTATTGTTGGTGTCGCTGATGGGACGGCCTCGCGTATCCACCGGCACCCCCGGTGGCGTGAAATCACAGACGTCGATCTCGTTGTGCACACCGTCGTTGTCGATGTCCCAGTCGCATGCGTCGATCCATTCGTCGCCGTCGAAGTTCGGCTCGCACTCGTCGGGAATCAGATTGCCGTTGCAGTCCTCGCTCGTGCCGTCGATGACGTCGCAGTCATCAGGGACGCCCGTGTCGTTGCAGTCCGCTTCGCATTCGTCGGGAATGTCGTTGTGGTTGCAGTCTTTGCTGGTCTCGTTCGCGATGTCATCCACATCGCTGATGCCGTTGCCGTTGCAGTCGATATCACCGATCCGCAGATAGTAGACATCCTGCTCGTCGTTGAACGTGGCCGCAAACGCGATGCTCGTGCCGAAATTGTCCGACTCCATGTCGTAATAGTCACCGAGCTTGTCTTGACTCGGATACCCGAGGAAATGATTGAAACGTGGGCTGAGCGGAACGTTCTCCGACCACGTCAGCCCGGCGTCCAGGGAATAGGAATAGTAGAGTTCAGAGAAAAAACCCAAGGCATCGGCGCGCGTGTCGTTCCAGATGGCGTCGATGCGTCCGTTGGGGGCGACGGCCATCGTGCCGAACCACTGCCAGGCCCCGGTACCTAACGGGTCGTCGTTGACGCGCACCGGCTCGCTGAAGGTCAGTCCGCCGTCTATGCTGCGGGCAAACATGACGTCGAGTGGATCGTTTCCGGGAGGATCGACCGAAGAGAGCAGGTAGACGTTGCCGCGGCTCGGGCCGTCGGAGCGGTCCGTGTCGACCCAGACCTGCCCCAAGAGCCCGGCGGGATTAACCCCCCCGAACGTTGTCACACCACCAAGGTTCACGTCCCTGACGAAGTCGAAGAGAGGTGTCTGCCACGGATCCTGCGCATTGGTGGACTTGGCTACGAGGTGCGAGTCTTGTCCCAGCGTTGCTCCGCACGCATAGAGTTCTCCATCCGGGCCCACGCTGAGCGTGCCCCACTTCATACTGGGTTGCGGGAGAGCGATGGGAAACATGAAAGAGAGTCCCGCGTTCGTTGACCGCGTGAAGTCGTAGGGTGGGCAGCAACTGAACTGCACATTCCAGATACCGTAGATGTTCCCTCGCCCGATCCGGTTCGTCTGGTCGATGGTCATCCACTCCTTGTCACCGCCAAAACCGTTTATCGGACCGGTCCAGGTCTCCCCGCCATCGGTTGACTTAAACAGCTCCGCGGAGTCGACAGCGCTGAGGCTGTAGAAGTAGAAATTCCCGTCCGCATCAGCACCGAGGACAGGATCGCTGCGAAACTGACCCGGCTCCAGGACGCCTGGGAAGGTCCACGTTTGCCCCGCGTTGTGACTGTAGGCCCAACCGGCCTGACGAAAGTCCGATTCGATAGTGTCAAACTGCCGCCACCCGATCGCCATCCGGGCCGGGTTGGTCGGGTCGACCGCGATCGAGGGCTCGTTGGCCGCATCGCCGACGATGTTGTTGCCCTGAGCATCGACATTGACCTGGATGCTCTCGTAGCGGCCGCGAACCCAGACTTTGGCCGGCGACGTCGCCCGCGCACGCAGGATCTCCGATTTCGGAGCCGGCGGGTCATGGGGTTTCTCATGGTGAACGGGCGGTGGCGGCGGACCCTCGAGCATTTCTCGCTGAACAGGTGTCGGCTTGGGGGTGTGAGCCCGGGACGTCGCCACCTCTTGCGGATTATCCCCGCTCGCGAAGACCGCCGTGGCAACGAATACGAGCAGAGCCAAAGCCCCTACCGGTGCTACAACTGCCAGCCTCATCCGACACCTCCCTTTCTCGTAAGTTCGTGAATGAACGGCGTCCCCCCTTAACGTCCCATCATTATATAGCGGGCCGATTCAGCCAAACCAAAAGAAACCGTGAAAAGTCGTAAGGACCACCTTTTGTCAGCATCCACGGCAAGAAGTTCAATCTGGCTTTTGCGCCACGGACTTGAACTGCACCGGAAGAGGACCTTACGTGTCCGAATCGTCCGGGGACACCTCGCCATAGAGGCCGTGCTTTTTGATATGCGTCAAAATGGAGCCGGGCACCAGATATCGGACCGACCGGCTCCGACGGATGCGCTCGCGGATGTCGGTCGACGAAATCTCGATTAGGGGCGTATCGAGCAGACCGGCCCGAAGTTTTGCAATCTGTGCTTCGCTGAGCGTCGTTCGGAGTTCATCCCAGGCGATCTGCTCCCAGCCGCCTCGGACAGCCGTGATGACCCGGCATGCATCGACCAGCGCGGCGGCGCGGTGCCACTGCGTCAGCTCAGCCAGCGAGTCCGCTCCGATGATCCAATGTAAATCGACGTCGCGGCCCAGCAGCTTACGGAAGTGGTTCACCGTGTCGATCGTGTAGCTCGGCCCTTCTCGTGTCAGATCGTAGTCACTGAACTCGAAGACCGGCTCGTCGGCAATCGCCAGCTTGACCATCTCGGCCCGGTGCGCGGGATCAGCCAGTCGCCCTCCCGCTTTGTGGGGCGGCCTGGCGGTTGGGAGGAAGATCACGCGTCCAAGGTCAAGCCGCTCGGCGATCGCACGGGCCACGATCAGATGGCCGCAATGGATCGGGTCAAAGCTGCCGCCGTAGAGTCCAATTCCTATGCCCATGATCGTAGTCTAAAAGGAATCGCGAACGGCGAATAGAGGTAGAAGGTGGGTCGATGACCCACCCTACACCTCGTCGTCCTTGTCAGACCGCGCGTCGAGGTAGCCTTGCAAGATCACCTGGGCTGCGACGGAATCTTCGACGGCCTTTTGTTTCTTGCGCGAAAGCTCAGCCGGTTGGAGAAGCTCCCGGGCGGTAAACGACGAGAGGCGTTCATCCCAGTAGTGCATGGGCTTACCGGCTTTGCGGGAAAGCTCATCACCGAACTTACGCGTGATCTTGGCCTGGCCCCCCTCCGTTCCGTCCATATTAACCGGCAGGCCAACGACGAACGCGTCGATGTCGTACTCGTTGGCGGCGGCCAGCACCGCGCTGACATAATCGGCGATGGTACCGCGAGCCTCGATCGTCTGAAGCGGTGACGCGATGCCGGCCTCGGTATCACCGACGGCCAGGCCGATCCGCTTCGTACCGTAATCAATTCCTAGAAGACGACGCATGACGGTGTATTATACCCGTTCCTGGGTCCATCCTCGCCCCTTGAAACAGGGGGTTTGGGCGCACCCGCAGCGGGTCTGTGACACTTCCGGCGGAATAGGCACGCCCGATCAGAGCCGCGACCGTGAGGGAGCGGTCACGCAGGTCCCGATCGGAACCGCGACCGTGAGGGAGCGGGCGAGCCCCCGTTGCGCTATGCGCGTTTCCGGTCCGGATCGACGATTCGAGTATGTGATTCGTGCCCCCGCCGATTGTGTCACGGACCCACCCGCAGCCCCGCAGCCCGTTGTGAAGAACGCGATTGACAGGTGCTCTTTGCTCCCATAAAATACCGCCTCGTTTCGTCTCAGCGGGCTGTTCGGCCCACGGCAAGCTCTTAAAGAAGCGGAGACAATCGGATCCGTTGTGCGGTTTACCCACATTCTTTGAAAGGTGAAAAGACATGAGCATTTCGAAGACAACAGCGAGACATTGGCAATTCGAAAGCCCCTCGAAAAAGAAGAAGGAGATCACAATGCGATTCCCAAATTTGGCGAGTACGGTTGCGATGATAGTCTGTCTAGCCTTCCCGGCCGCAGCGCGGGGCGTTGATACCTATTGGCAGGTGGCCACCGGCGATTGGCACACCTCGGGCAACTGGACTACGGGCGTTCCCACTTCCGAAGATATCGCGCACGTTAACAACGGCGGCGCCGCTAGCGTTTACTGGCCAGGTGGGTGCTTGGGGTTGCGACTGGGCGAGTCAGCCGGTGAGAGCGGTACCGTTCAGATCGCTGCTGACCTCACCACAGGGAGCTTGGAGCTCGGTGACGGCGGTGCATACATCGGCGTTGGCGGAACTGGCTCCCTTATCATTCAAGACGGAGGATCCCTTTCGAGCTCATCCCCCGTCACCGGCATCCTAGGCGCCGAATCCACGGGCGAGGGAAACCTCACCGTCACCGGGGCCGGTTCGAGCTGGAGCACCACTTGGCCACTTTTACTTGGCTCTGCCGGAACGGGGTCGCTCACTATCCAAAACGGGGGCGGGGTCTCGAACCATGATGCGATACTCGGCGTGGAATCCACGGGAAGCGGTACGGTAACCGTCAACGGCAATGGCTCGACCTGGAACAACTGGTCTCTCGACGTCGGCTTCTACGGCACAGGATCGGTGACCATCGAGAATGGTGGGGAGGTGTACAGCGGAAGGGGCGAGATCGGTGGTTCCAACGGGAATGGTACCGTAACCGTTGATGGCGTGGGATCAAGCTGGGACAGTTACTTCTACATCTCCGTCGGCACCGAGGGCACGGGCTCGCTCACCGTCCGAAATGGTGGGGAAGTTTCGACGGACGAGCAGCTCGGCGTCGGACACTGGGACTACGGCACCGGCTCGCTCACCATTCAAAGTGGGGGCACAGTCTCGAACACGCTGAACGGCTACATAGGGTATGCGTCTGGAGCCGACGGCACCGTGATTGTTGATGGAGGTGGGTCAACCTGGCTGAACCTCGCGTCCCTTTATGTCGGCGGCACCGATAGTACGCCCGGGGGAACCGGTGAACTGACCGTTGAAAACGGCGCCACGGTATATGTCGCCGATACGCTCGGAGTATGGGGCTCCGGCACGATCAACGTTCATGACGGTCAGCTCGCGGCAGACATCGTGGAGCTTGACGGCGGCGGCAAGGGGGAGCGTTATGCAGAGGGCATGTTGAACCTCTCCGATGCGGGCGCGGAACTCACCGTCTCAAACCTACTCCGCTTCGGTGCCGGTAGCACCTTTACAGCCGTCTCTGGCAGCACTATCCACATGACCGGTGCGGATTTCGAGAATCTCAGCGCGGCCGAAGGCGACCTGGAGGGTCTGGCCAACGTCGAGTTCATCTTCGAGGGAGGTCCCGGAGAGGCCGTCCACTTCGAGGTGGCGTGCGAAGACAAAGGGGCGGTGACGGCGGGTCACGTCAACAACTTCGCGCTCGGGAAGCTTGCGGTTGGTGGTGTGGACATCGGCGTGGTCCGGCTGGTGGACAATACCGACAACGGCAACCGCGGTGGCGCGGGAGGTGACGCCGAGACGTTGTATGTCGACTCGCTGATTCTCAATGCCGGCTCCGAGCTAGATCTGAACAATCTGCATCTTTGTTGGCGCACCGAGTTCATTGACAACGGCGGGACCATTCTCAACGGCGAGGTTACGCAAGTTGAGTTGCACACGATCACGGTCTGCTGGGACGGCAGCGCGGACTACGCCACCATCCAGGAGGGGATCGACGCGGCGGACTACGGCGACGAGGTCGTCGTGTGCGACGGAACGTACACCGGCTGGGGCAACAAGGAACTCGACTTCGGTGGCAAGGCCATCACCGTCCGGAGTGAGAACGGCCCGGACACCTGCATCATCGACTGCGAGTACTGGGGCCGAGGATTCTTCTTTCATAGTGGTGAGACTGGCGCGTCAGTTGTAGACGGATTTACCATCTCCAACGGCTGGCCCTGGGATGAAGACGGCGGGGGGATTTACTGCTACAACAGCACCCCGACGATCACCAACTGCACAATCAGCGGGAACAGCGCAGACATGTACGGCGGCGGGATTTACTGCTACGACAGCAGCCCGACGATCACCAACTGCACGATTGTGGGAAACTGGTCCGACGACAGTGGCGGCGGGATTTACTGCTACGACAGCAGCCCGACGATCACGGACTGCACAATCAGCGCAAACACCAGTGGCTTCCATGGCGGCGCCATCAACTGCTCCCAGGACAGTAGCCCGACGATCACCAACTGCACAATCAGCGGGAACAGCGCATACGTCTACGGCGGCGGCATCTCCTGCTGGTCCGGCAGCAGCCCGACGATCACGAACTGCACAATCAGCGGGAACACCAGCGGCGAAGACTGGTACGGTGGCGGCATCTCCTGTGGGCGCGGCAGCGCGACGATCACGAACTGCACAATCAGTGGGAACACTGCTCGCTGGGGCGGCGCCATCTACTGCCAAGGCAGCGAGGAAGGGCCGAGTAGCCCGACGATCACCAACTGCACAATCACTGGGAACACCGCATCCGACTCCGGCGGGGCCATTTGCTGCTTCAACCAGAACAGCCCAACGATCACCAACTGTACTCTGTGGGGTGATGCTGCGCCCGAGGGTCCTGAGATCGCGCTACAGTGGGGCTTCTATGGGCCTCACACGCTTACGGTCTCGTACAGTGACGTGCAGGGCGCTCAGGGAGCCGCGTACGTCGAGAACGGCTGCACGCTAATCTGGGGCGAGGGCAACATCAACGCCGATCCGCTGTTCGTCGATCCGGAGGGCCCCGACGATGATCCCGACACGTGGGAAGACAACGACTATCACCTTTTTTGGGGCTCGCCCTGCATCGATGCCGGCAACAACGCGGCCGTGCCGGGCGACACCGCCGATCTGGACAATGATGGTGACGTCTTCGAGCGAACTCCACTCGATCTGGACGGTTGCCCGCGCTTTGTTGACGACCCGCCGCCCGGCGGCACCGGCGTCCCCGATCCTCCCGACTATCCAGATATCGTGGACATGGGCGCATACGAGCTCTCCGACTGCAGCGGTACCGGTGAAGCTTGTTGCTTGGAGGATGCGACCTGTCTTAATGAAGCGCCCGGTGATTGCGAGGACATGCTGGGAACCCCCCAGGGTGCGGGCACGCAGTGTACGGAAGAGCGGGCGTGCTGTCTCCCCAATGGCACGTGCGAGATGGTCGACCCGCTGTGCTGTGACGAGATGGGTGGGGAGTTCTCGCCGATCGGCGAGCCCGTCTGCCTCGGTGATGGGAACGGTAACGAGATTGACGACGCCTGTGAGGCGCCGACGCCCAAGCGGCCGATGGCTGAGGAGTATAGTAGCCCTTGCTCATCTGACTCGGATTGCCCGAATGCATCCGTGTGTGTGTTGCCGCCGGAGGGTGAAGCCGGTGATGGTATCTGCTATGTGCCGAAGAACCGGTACCTCTCGATCGCTCGTCATCCGCAGCAAGCGGCCAATACGGCACGCCGTATCAGATGCGCGCGCGATGATCAGGCCGTTGTTGCCTGGGTTGGTGAGCCCGTGTGGCAGGGAGCTTTTGGCGGTGTGTGGCTTTCCGATCTTGTCGAGACCCCGGTTTACTCCGGCGACTTCGAGACCGCCGACGGCGAGTGGCCCGACGTTGTCCAGGTTCGCGGCGCGGAGATTGGGCCCGCTCAAGCCCTCCACGTGCAGGCAATCCACGTCAGCGGCGATCCCGACGATGAAGATAGCTACTCCGAGCCATTGGAGCTGCCCACGGCTCCGGTATGGGGGGATGTGGTCGGTGAATACTCGGGTGGCTCCTGTACGCCGCCAAACGGCGTGGCTAATCAAGATGATATCGACGCAGTTGTCGATGCATTTTACGGTGTTTGCCCCTGCCAGTTGTGGTGCGACCTCGCTCCGGAGATCACGAACCTGAGCATCGACTTCGACGACCTCACTGCCGTCTCCCGGGCTGCGACTGGCGAGCCGTATCCTTGGCAGACGCCGTGTCCTGCTGCCCCCCCACCGCAGCCAGAGTTGCCGGCGTTTCCGAAGAACCGCTACATCTCGTTTGCGATAGGCAATCCCGGTCGGGACACGGCGCTGCGCGTGGCGCTGACAGCCAGTGCGCTATTCCCGGGCGACATGGGCATGCAGTGGTGGGTCGGTCCGCCCGGACCCGTCGCCGAGGCGGCCGGTAGTACGGGGTCCACACCGCTGCCAACATTTATGGCAGCCGAGCTCGAGAACACCTGGACCTGCATGGATTGGAGTACGGTGGGTCTCCTCAACGTGTCCGGCTGCGAGGTCCATCCGGGCGCGACATACGATGTCCAGGCCATCGACTGCACGTGCGATCCCTCGAACGCGGCGAACTACTCGGCCCCGTTGTCGATCACCACGAGCCTGTGGGGCGATGTGGTTGGTGACTGTTCCGTGACACCTTGTACGCCGCCGGACGGTAACACAAACTTCGACGACATCTCATCGCTCGTCGACAAGTTCAGAAACCTGGCCGGTGCACCAAGGAAGGCACGGGCGGACATCGCCGGGGATCCTCCGGTCGGCATTCCGGACCGGCTTGTCAACTTCGTCGACATCTCCTACGACGTCGACGCGTTCCGGGGCCTGCCGTATCCGTTCCCCGGGCCGGGTGGTTGTCCGTAGGCCGGGATATACATTTACTTATCCCTGCCGCAACCGTCAGGGAGCGGATGATCATAAAGCCGCCGAGGCCGCTTCCTTACGGGCGCGGTTCGGAATGGGGGTGGTACGCACCTACAGGCACTCATCGCCGTACTTGTCTCGTATGTTGTCGACCAGCTCTTTGATGCCGGCCGCATCGCGTTTTGTGCAGATGAGCGTCGCATCGGGCGAGTGAACGATGACGAGATCATCAACGCCGATGGTGGCAATCAGGTGTTTCTCTTCGGAGACCACGATGTTGCCGCTCGAACCGCGGTGGATCACGCGATCGCACGCTGACACGTTTCCGTCACTATCAGCCTCGACAACCGACTCCATCGCCGGCCAGGAACCGACGTCCACCCAGTTGCAATTCATCTCAACAACCAACACATTCTCGGCCCGCTCCATCACCGCGAAATCGATGCTGGTCTTTGTCAGAGTGGGGTACAAACTCTTGAGCTTCTGCTCTCGGCCTTCCGTCGGCCAGGCATCGGCGATTTTGCAGATGGAGTTGTATGATTCCAGCAGGTGCGTCTTGATCTGGTCGAGGATGGTCGCGGTCCGCCAGACGAACATCCCGCTGTTCCAGTAGTATTCGCCGCTGGCGAGATATCTCTTCGCCTTCGCGGTGTCGGGCTTCTCGGCGAACTCCCGGACCTCGAAAACGCCCTCCCCGACGCGCTCTCCGCGCCGCACGTAGCCGTAGTTCGTCTCGGGGCGGGTCGGTTTGATGCCCATGGTGACCAATGCGTCCGGGCGTTGTTCAGCCGTCTGGTAGGCCTGATCGACGACGGTGCAGAAGCGGTCCATCGGTGTGATGATATGATCTGCGGTAAAGACGCCCATCACCGCCTCGGGATCGCGCCTCGCCAGAAGCGCCGCGGCCATTCCGACGGCGTTGGCGGTGTCTCGGCCGACGGGTTCGCCGATCAAGTTATCCGCCGGCAGTTCCGGAAGCTCTTTCGATACGACCGGCAGATGCGAATCATTCGTGATCACGTTGATCTGCTCGGGTTTCAGGATGGCTGCCACCCGTTCGTACGACTGGCGCAGCAGGCTGGTCCCACTGAAGAGCCGGAGAATCTGCTTGGGGCGGCTCCGACGGCTGAGCGGCCAAAGCCGCACGCCCGCACCCCCAGCCATGATGACCGCATGTCGCATGGTCAGACTCCTTAGGGACCGCCCGTGTCTCCAACCTCATCGAAATCAACGCGCTCGAGCTTCGCGAACTCGAGCACCCACGATCGCCGTGGACCATCCTGAAACTGCACCTCGACCTGGGTCCGCCTCGCCCCGCGGTGCATCGAGATGATCTGACCGAGGCCATAGGCGGGATGTCGCACGAGGGTACCCACAGCCCACTGGTCGATGTCGTCGGGCAAATCGCCCTCGTCGCCGGTCCGCCGATGCCGCGGTGGATCGATACCGACTTCGTCCCATTTTATCTGATCGTCGGGCAGTTCGTCGAGAAACGGACTCCGGACCGTCCGCTCGGTAACGCCGCGCAGCATTCGGTAGCGGGCATGGGAAAGCGTCAAACGCTTTCTGGCCCGCGTCATCCCCACAAACAGGAGCCGCCGTTCCTCCTCCTCGTCGAAGTCGGCCCACTCATGCCGCCGGAACGGGAGCATCCCCTCTTCGAGCCCGACGATGTACGCGACGGAGAATTCCAGCCCCTTCGCGGCATGGAGTGTCATCAATGTTACAGCCCCCGATTCACCTCGGACTACGTCGATATCGCTGAGCAGCGCCGTGTGCTCGAGCCAGTCGAGCACCGTCGCATCCGGGTGGTCAACCTGGTACTCGGCGGCGGCGCTAATCAATTCGTTGATGTTGTCGATGGGCGCCGCATCGGCGTCGGAAGCAGCCCCATAGAGTGCGCGCAAACCGGAACGGCTGATCACGAACTCCATCGCCTCGGGGGCCGGCTGTTCAAGCGCCGGTTTCAGTCCGCTCAGAAGCTCGACGAACGCGTGAACCTTCCCGGCGGATCGGCCCAGGCTGGATAGATCATCGCCGCTTGTCAGCAGGTCATGGATGGATCGCCCGGCTGTGTGTGCCTGCTCGGTCAGTCGCCGGATTGTGGTCGCCCCGATGCCGCGCGGCGGGGTGTTGATGATCCGAAGCAGCGAGACCTCATCGGCCGGGTTGACCAGCACCCGCAGGTAGGCCAGTACATCCTTGATTTCCTTGCGGCTATAGAACTCCACGCCGCGGGCGATCTGATACGCCAGGCCCTCCTTCAGAAACGCCTCCTCGATCACCCGGCTGAGCGAGTTGATCCGATAGAAGACCGCGATGTCGTTCGCGCTGAGCCCGGCGCGAACCTGCCGGCCAATATCCTGGGCAATCATCTCCGCCTCAGTGTCACCACTTTCGCACTCGACCACGCGGACGGACACACCGTCATCGTTCTCCGTCCAAAGCGTTTTCTCTTTTCGGTTCACGTTGCCGGCAATGAGCCGGTCGGCCGCAGACAGAATCCGCTTGGTGGAGCGATAGTTCTGCTCCAGCCGAACGACTTTGGCATTTGGATAATCGCGCTCGAAGCCTAAGATGTTTCCGATGTCCGCACCGCGCCAGCCGTAGATAGACTGGTCCGGGTCGCCCGTTGCGCAGAGGTTTTGACGCCTCTCGGTCAGCAGACGGGCCATCTGGTACTGCGCGACATTGGTGTCCTGATACTCGTCGATCAGGACATACCGGTAGCGATCCTCGAGTTCACTGCGGAGGTCTCGATCGCGGTCAAGCAGCATCGCGACGCGCATGAGCAGATCATCGAAGTCGAGACCACCCATCTTGGCAAGCAACTGCTCGTAACATGCATAGATGCGCGCGATGGTCTGCTCGCGCCAATCGGAGGCGACCTCGGCGAACGCCCCCGCTGTCAGCATAGCGTTTTTCGCGCGGCTGATATCCTGATCCACACTGGCCGGCGCCCAGTTCGTCGTTGAGAGATCGGACTCCTCGATGGCCTGTTTGATCAGCTTCCGGCGGTCATCACGGTCGAAGATGGTGAAGCGTCGCGGTACGCCAGCCCGGTCGTGATACCAGCGAAGCAGCTTCGCGCAAAGCGCGTGGAACGTGCAAACCGTCATACCGTCAGCCACGCTCAGCGCCTGGATCCGCTCCTGCATCTCCTTGGCGGCCTTGTTGGTGAAGGTGATCGCCAGGATGTGAAACGACGCTGTGACGGTGGAGGCAAGATGAACCGCCCGCCGCGTCACAACGCGCGTCTTGCCGCTGCCCGGGCCTGCCAGAACCAGGAGCGGCCCGTCCGTATGAGCGACGGCATCGCGCTGGGCGTCATTTAGGCCCGCGAACAGGTCTTCGATCGTAGCTTGCGTGCTGCGTTGCATCGCCCCTTGTATAGCCGCTGGATCGCGCAGCGTCCACCAAGCGAGCCGCGGGCTTGAAGCCTTGCTATTACCCACATCTTCCGGGCCCGCAGAGCCGGATCGGAACCTTGTCCCGGAGGGACATTTGACAATAGCCCAGCGATTTATCGCTGGGAACGTGGTGTTTGCGAACGATCCCAGTCCCGTAGGGACGGATGAATGCCGCTTGTCGGTTCAATCGTCCCTAC
>JBARRC010000142.1:0-3640 GCA_049644045.1 Phycisphaerae bacterium | reverse complement strand
TACCCGGTCCGCGTGAACTGCCCTCCTTCGATCCTTCCGTACTCTCGCGCGCCCTGACCGACGAGGATCTCAACGATCGCGGGTCGGCCCATGCCCTTGTCTGGGGCCGGTATCACAGCGAAGCCGTGGTGAAGACGTTGTGCGAGCTGCTCGATGTTGACTTTTTCCTATGTGGGCATCAGCCGCAGGAGATCGGCTACGACGTGCTGCACAACCGGATGGTGATCCTCGCGAGCGATCACAACCACGGCGTGTTCCTGCCACTCGACCTGAAAAAACCCGTCACGCTCGAAAAGCTGATCCACAACATCCGCCCCTTCGCCGGCGTCGCGTAGGTCGTCGTCGGGCCTCCCGGCATCACGCGGTTTGCCACCCGCCGGCCGGTCTTTTATACTGCGTTCACGCGACGCGCCACGTTGCCGCGGACTTTCGACGGGTGCACCCCATTGAATACCACAGCTCACTTCGCACAGATCGACCTACGCCAGAGCGTGCAGTCCTTCCTCGAACGGGCGGCTGATCGCCCGTGGGTGGCACTGATCGAGTTGCTTTTGATCGGCACGGTTGTCTACACCATCCTGCGGTTCTTGCAGGGCACCCGCGGCGCGAGGCTCGTGCGGGCCGTCCTCACCATCCTGGGGGTCAGCTTCGCGGTCATGTGGCTGATCGCCGAGAGGTTCGAGTTTGAACGCATCAACGTGCTCTACCCGTATTTCATCCTCGGCGTGTTCCTTGTTTCGCTCGTCGCGTTTCAGACTGAGCTGCGTCGCATGCTGCTCCGTCTGGGCCAGGGCGGATGGCTCCAGCGATGGCTCAAAAGCTCGGACCAGGTGATTGAGCCGATCATCACGGCCGTTGAACGACTCTCGAAGAAGAAGATCGGCGCGCTGATCGCGATCGAGCGGGCCATGGAGATGGGCGCGGTGACCGAGACGGGCGTGCGTTTAGATGCCGTGGTGTCCGTGGAGCTGCTCGAAACGATCTTCTGGCCGGGCACGGCTTTGCACGATCTCGGCGTGATCATACATCAGGGGCGCATCGTGGCAGCGGGGTGCCAATTCCCGCTAACTGAATCGGGCGATGCGGATCGGTCGTTGGGCAGCCGGCATCGCGCTGCGTTGGGAATGAGTCAAGAGGTGGACGCGGTTGTGATTGTGGTCAGCGAGGAAACGGGGACCATCTCCGTCGCCATCCTCGGGCGCCTTCGCCGCGCCCTGACCATTGACGCATTGCGCGCGACGCTTACCAAAGAGCTGACCACGAAGCCGACCAAAGCAAAAACCGCCAGGCGAACCACGAGCACTTCCGCGTCGATTTCAAAGGTGACATCAGATGGAACAGGTCAAGCTGCTTAGCATGGCGGTGGTGCTTACGGTGCTCATCTGGGCGAGCGCCGACAGCCTTGTCAGCGAGACCGTTTCCATAAGCGTCTCATTTGAGCCGGTGCCGGCCGCGGCGTTGGATATGCTGGTTACGGCACGACCGTCCTCCGAGGTCTATGAACTCCAGGTTTCGGGACCGAGGAAGACCGTCGAAGATGTTCAAGCCCAGGCCCCGCTGCACATACGCCTGAGGATTCTCGATTGCCCAACCGGGCCGACCGTCATCCCGCTTGACCGGGCGATGCTCAAGCGGGAAATGACAGAGCAGTGGAACGAGTTTCGTAAGCTTACGATCGTGTCGGTGCAGCCCGACACGCTGCCGGTCATGGTCGATCACTGGGTTGCGAAAGAGGTTGACATCGTGTTGAAGCGGCTCGCACTGGCATATGACGTCGAGCCGCAACTCAAGCAAACCTCGACGACCGTGCGGATGCGCGAGAGCCGCCTGGACGCATGGCCCGCAGAGCAACCTTTGCAGATCGACATCGCGGCTGACCTCGAACGCCTGCTCAAGGACCGTCCCGCCGGGCAAAGCGTCACGATCCCGGTAACGCTCGACAGCCGTGCATTCGGCTCGGATGCCGAACTGACACCGAGCACCGTTGACGTGACGGCGACGTTGAAGGCTCAGCGTCGCACTGCTCAAATTCCCACCGTTCCCATTCTTTTCGCGGTCAGCTTCGCGAATCTCGAGAAGCCCTACCGCGCGGTCGCGCGTGACGGAAGTCCCCTGTCGCTGGTTACTCAGACCATCACCGTCACCGGTCCGACCGATGTTGTTACACGCCTTGTACGTGGGACAACCCGTGCTTATGGAATCGTCCAACTCAAGGAAGATGACCTTGAACAGCTCGGTGTGCTGAAATTGATGACCCCAGAGTACCACTTGCCGCGAGGTGTCGAACTCGCGGAGGAGCCGCCACCGATCGAATTCAAATTGAATGATGCGACTGGCACTTCAATTGGCGGTTAATGCTGTCGTTTACCAGTGGCCGGGGCAACGGGATAGCCCCGGCCAACTGCAATGCCCTGTCCGGTGGTTTTGCATCTCCCATAGGACATCATCTTGGCCGCAGCGGAGAAGATGGAAACATCCAATCCCGAATACTGTTACCCCCTCAACCTCTCGGGCGTGAGCGTCCTCTCGGTTGGCTGTGTGACCTTGGCGTGACCGGCGTGCAACGGCATTGAATCGGCCGTTATGACCCGTGAGACGTGGTTTGCACAGGATAGATGATCCGGTGTCGGAGATTACTCGATCACAGCGACGGCAAAAGGAGACTGAGCCACCGCAGCTGAACTAAGGCCCGAAAAGGCTATAAGCAACACGATCGAACGAATCTCATCTCGCGGGTTGAATGCCGTTTCAGCCTTCATGCCTCACGCCCCCCGTTTCAATCGTGCTCAACTGCTGCCCGCAAGGCCCTTCTATAACGATGACGTGCCTCCACAGCAAGTCCTCGGCTCGTTGGGTGCTCGCCGTTGAGTCGCCGGTCTAGTTTACCAGGTGACATCGGCTTTTTATCCGGGATTTCCCATTTGTCAGACCTCAAGCCGCGATCGCACCCAAACGAACCCCTCGATTCAAGCGAAAACGGCCTTTTACGCCGTGATTCCTCCCTGTCTGGCTGCTTCGGCCGTGTGCCACTGCTCTGTGAGCAGTGCCAAGTGAATCGGTGGCGTCGAAACAAAGAGTTATCTGTCAGAACTGACGGATGCGCCACTATGCACGAAGATGACATACCCCAGAGGTATCGAAGACTCTACCGCAAGGCGATGGCCGGGCGAAGCCTCAAAGCGGCCATCCGCGCCCACTGCCTGATGTGTGTCGGCTGGCAAGAACGCGAGGTTCGCCTGTGCATGGCACCGAGTTGCCCGTTGTACCCTTACCGGCTCTCTGCCAAGCAAAAAAGAGCCGATCAAGGGCGCAATAAACGTGCCCTCGGCGAAGCTCCAGCAGTCCACACGGGTGAGCTGGTCCCTGTATAGGGGCAAACACGGTTTGAGATCGTGAGGCGCGGTTTATGCGTACTTGCCGGCGAGTGACCACTGGCGCGGAGGCACTGGAAAGGTAGGCGAGGGGGGTGAGATAACCCGCCATGTGTCTGGTTCTGCCTGCTCGCGCCCGGGCGCTGTAGCACATTTCACGTGGGGTTGGATCGGGCGTGGGCGTAACTCGAACAGGTCTAAAAGATATTCAGGTTTTGCGCAGATGTCCGAAAAGGCGTAATTCCTTATGCGGTAAGCAGTTACGGCGA
>JBARRC010000141.1:0-3085 GCA_049644045.1 Phycisphaerae bacterium | reverse complement strand
GGGCCCAGTCCTCACAGTCACCCTCATTACATCCGCCGCATGTCCCGAGGACCTCCGGCAGACACGGCGCTGAGGCACCATAGACATAGGGAACAGTACCAGTGCAGCAGTCGCAAGTCTCGCCTCCCAATGCGATGCGAAGTATCTCCGCGGTGACAGTTAGACCAGCCTCGGCAAGTTGGGCAAGGATCCCTTCCGGACCGTCGATGTCCTCGCAAAGCGGTTCGAGTTCTTGGTCCATTGAGATCGAGGTGTCTATGATGAAGACCAGATCGATCTCTGGGCATGTCGCGAGTTCGAGTGTGTCCTCGATGCCGTTGTTGTTACAGTCCTCGGCGCGAAGCACAACTCCGATGCTCAACTGACCTGCCACTGCCACAACGAATAGTACGTTAGTCCTTGGAAAGAAACGCATATTGTCACCTCCTCTTTGACCCGTTCGTTCGAACCCTACGTGTACGCCGTCGTCTCGTTACGATCAACGCTCCAAGGCCCAACAGCGCGAGCGTCCCTGGGTCAGGAGTCAGCGAGGTGATGTCGCCGCCTAGGCCCAAAGGAATGGTCTCATCACTAACTGCGAATCGTGCAAAATCAAATAGCCGGATGTCGGGCGGAGAAAGCGGCAGCAAGTCGTTCGACAGACCTCTCCCCGTGTCATCAAAAAGAACTAACGAAAACATCAGCGTTTCTGAAACAAAACCGACGCCACCATGCACCTCGTAATGATCGGTCCCTGAGGCAGGAGCGTCGTTGAGCACTCCGATGATGTTCTCAAAATGGACGGGGCCGAGGAAAGGTATCCCGCCGATTTGCCCGGAGATGGCGGTGATCGCATCGGGGTAGGCGGCTGACCACGGGCTCCCAGGATAGCTGTCCGGTGTGGTGGATTCGAAGGTAAATGACCCGGAAAACGGGCTACCCACGGTGACAGCGCCGCCCAAGAAATCCTCGTCGTCCAGAACCGACGTAATCTCGCCCGCGAATTCGAATGTGACCGGGCTCGCCCGGGCCGTGCCAACCAACGCCATCAAAACAATCATGCCTAAAATCATCCGTTTCGTGCTCATGAGATGTTCTCCGTTAAGGGTAGTACCGAACAAGAGCATATCTATTATAGCAGTGTCCACGTTGGAGAACAAGATCATGCATCCGGCAAAACGATTACTCGATTGTCCCACACAAGGTAGATCGCGTGATCGATCGCGTCCCAGTCCTCGTCATTGATGGGGTTGGACGGCTCCTCGCCACCTCCCCCACATCTGGGACCCCCGTCGGATACGGGTACGATGATCCGCGGCCCCGGTCCCCACTTCCACCATCTGTTCGCAGCCACGATTGCAGTTGCCGGGGCCCAGTCCTCACAGTCACCCTCATTACATCCGCCGCATGTCCCGAGGACCTCCGGCAGACACGGCGCTTTCGTCCCGTACACATTGGCCACAGTGTCCGTGCAGCAGTCCCCCGGCTCGTCGATGAAGCAGGGCGTATCTCCCGGTGCGAGTTCAAGTATCTCCGCATTGACGGTCAGGCCGCCCTGACGCACATCATCAATCGCGTCCCGGATAGCGCGGCAAATGAGGGGGATATCGGCCTCCGTCGAGATCGATGTGTCAATCAAGAAGATCAGATCAATCGCAGGGCAGACCGCGAGTTCGTCCGTGTCCTCGATTCCATTATTATTGCAGTCGCTCGCACGAACACCCGTCGCTATAAGCAAAGGACCTGTTATTATCAAACCCATAAAGAGTGAACTACACAAATGGTGCATCTTGTGACCTCCGTGTTGGACGGTTGATGTTTTCCGCACGTGCCCTTCGTTGTCTTGTTACCAGCAGAGCCCCAAAGCCCAGAAGCAGTAGCGTCCCCGGTTCGGGAATGAGTGTTGTCAGCTCACCAACTCAGCTAAGGGGGATTACCTCCGACGTGTCAGTAATGATGAACTGGCGCACCTCAAACAATGCCAGGTCAGGCGCAGAAACGAAGAGTGAATCGTCGGAAAATACCGTCCCGTCGCTATCTATCAGAACCAGTCCGAAGTCTAGACTCTCTCCGATCAGTTCAACCTGGGCGCGGGGGCGGTAAAGACTAAGCCTGGAGGTAGCCTGTATCTCGACGAAATTCGTGGAACCAACCGGCCCGAGGAATGGCAACCCCGCGACTTGCCCGGACACCGCGGTGATCGCGTCGAGGTAGAGTCCACGCCTCGGCTCAGCGGGGTCGCTGTCCGGGCTCGTCGATTCGAACGTAAATGACCCGGAAAAGGGATCTCCGACGGCGACCGCGCCGCCCAGCAAATCGTCGTCGTCGTTCACGCGCGTAATCTCTCCCGTGAACTCGAACGTGACGGGATAGCCCGCCGCGGAGTGCAGCGCGGCGCTCGCGGTCAAACTCCCGATCACAACTGCAAAAGTCTTTCGTCGAATCATGATGTCTCTCCTTGCGATACGCGGTCGGCGTCTTCCGAATTGGGGAGCGGTCGTCCTTTCGCGATGATCGAGACCCCAATACTCAAGAGCACGAGCGTCGCGGGTTCGGGAACGAGCGCTGTCACCTCACCAATTAGAATGAACGTCTCTGAACTGGCAGAGAGCTTGAACTCGGATGAATCAAATAATTCGAGCGGAGGTGGAAACAGCGGGAGGGCGCTGCTTGAGAAGATCGTGCCCGTGCTATCTACAAACGTCATGCTGAAACCGGTTATCTCCCCGAGCAGTTCAACCGCAGCCCGGACCAAATACTGATCGCTTCCAGACTCGGGAACATCATCTGCTATTAGCAAAAAATTGTTGAACTCAAGTGGACCGAGAAAGTCCAGGTCACCTACCTGCCCGGAGACCGCGGTGATCGCATCAGCGTAAAACCCACCACCCGGGCTGGTGGGTCCAGTCGTGGATTCAAATGTATATGACCCAGAAAACAGGCTTCCCACGCTCACAGCGCCGCCCAAGACTCCCGTCAGGTCCTCGACAGAAGTAATCTCGCCTGCGAACTCGAACGTGACGGGGCTCGCCCGCGCCGTCCCAACCAACGCCATCAAAACAACCGTGCCTAAAATCATCCGTTTCGTGCCCATGACATGTTCTCC
>JBARRC010000140.1:0-5130 GCA_049644045.1 Phycisphaerae bacterium | reverse complement strand
GCCCAATCTTCTCGAGCGACTCCTTGATTTCACTGGCCTGCCCCACCACAACGATGGTCAGATTGCCGCGCTGGATCAGGCGCCGGGCGGCGGCCAGCAGGTCCTCGGCCGAAGACGCCTTGATCCCGGCCAGGAACCGCTTAAGGTAGTCCGCAGGCAGGCCGGCGTACTTGATCAACCACAGATCGCGGACCGTGGTCTGTGGAGTCTCACGATCGCCGGCGAAGCTGCCCACCAGATACGATCGGGCAATGTCCAGTTCCTCCGCTTCCACCGGCGTCTCTCGAATCCGCTCGATCTCCTGGAGAATCACCTCGATCGCTTCGGCCGTCTTGGGATTCTTGGTGAATGTACTGATGCTGAACTCCCCGGCGAACCGACTGGGATCCAACCCGCCCCAGGCACCGTACGTGAGCCCCCGATCCACCCGCAGCGCTTTGTTGAGCCGGCTATTGAACGCACCGCCGAAAATGTCGGACAGCAGCCTAGCCGGGAAGTACATCGGATCCTTACGGGTCGTGCTCACGTGCCCGACGCGAATCTGGCTCTGTACTGATCCGGGTCGGTCTACCAGGTAGATGTGCGTCGGTTGAGGTTGCGGGACGGGAGGCAACTCGGTGACCAGGGCTGGGCCTTCCACCCGCCAATCGCCAAAGTGCTTCCGGACAACGTCGACGGCTTGACCCTCTGTGATGTCGCCCGCGACGTAGAGAACAGCCGTGTCGGGCCGGACGTACTTCCCCCACCAGTCTCTCAGATCGGCAGGGGTAAGCGCCTGGACATCCTCCGGTTCACCGGTGGCCGTGCGCGCGTAGGGATGGTCGCCATATAATCGACGGCGCAGTTCGCGTTCTGCGACGTACTCCGCCTGCTGCGCCTGGATCATCAGACCCAACGCCAGCTGATTCCGCATTATGTCGAACTCGTTCCGCGGGAACGTCGGGGTGCGCACGACCTCGGCCATCAGTTTCGCCGCCAGGTCGAACTTGTCGGTGACGCAGGAGGCCGACACTCTGGCGACATCCAAGGAAGCGCCCCCGGAAAGCGAGACGGCGTTAAACTCGAGTTCTTCGGCCATTTCGGCCGCAGTGTGGTGAGCCGATCCCTGCGTGATCATGCTCGCCGCCAGGGACGCCGTGCCCGGCTTGGACTCGGTCCAGGATCCGTTGAGAAGGCCCAGGGTCAGGGTGACAAATGGAACCTCGTGATTGGGTACGACCACCACCTCCAGACCGTTGTCCAGCCGGGTCGCATGACTGGGTATGTCCGGGTAAACCTCCAGCAGGGGCGCTATGGGCGGCTTGTCCGGGAACTGCATCGGGCGCTTCAGGTCGGCCCGCGCGCCGCCTCGCTTGGCCACGCGGTTCTCCTCTGGTGGTTCCAGCGGCGCTGCCCCTTCGTCGATGTCCTCCTTCTTGCCGATTCCCAGGAAGGATTTCAGCACACCGCCGATCTGCGGCTCGACCTTGGCCAGTGTCTCGCGTTCCTTGACCAGGTACGTGTTGGCGACGCGCTTCAAGTCCTCCGCGGTCACCGCGCGGATTCTCTCGAACTGCCGGTTGGCCCGATCCGCGTCACCCTCCAGCACCTGATAAGATCCAAGCAGGCCTGCCTTGCCTGCCACGGTCAGCGCCTCAGTGACGGCGTCTCGGAGAAACTGGTTCTTGGCCTTTTGGAGCTCTCGCTCGGTCACGCCCTCCTGCTTGACGCGCTCGATGTGGATCCGCATGGCGTCCAGGACCCGTTGCTTGTTCTTCAGCGGCAGCAGGGCCGCACCGACACCGGCCAGCCCGTCGTCCTCAAACGAAAACGAGCCGCCGACCGCGAACTCCGCCAGTTTCTGCTCTTTCACCACGTCGCGGTAAATGCGACTGCTCTCGCCGCCGCCCAACACGGACATCAACATTTCGAGCGGCAAGGCGTCCTCATGCGTCTGCTTGATGCCCCGGTAGACCAACCCGACAATGGGAACGGGGCCCCTCTTCTCAGGAATGGTGATCTCCCGGGGCTCTGTCTGAGGTGGTTCGACTATGCCTATAGGTGCGGGCGCCGGCATCCGAGGAATCCACCCGAAGTACTTCGGCGCAAGTTCTTTCACCTGAGCGTTTGTCACGTCTCCTACGACAACTAACGTGGCGTTCGCCGGAACGTAGTTGGCATCCCAGAACATCTGCAACTCGTCGATGGTGGCGGCCCGCAGGTGCGGGATTTGCCCGATCGGCGTCCAGCGGTAAGGATGCTCCTTGAAGATTGCCGACAACAGCTTCTCCGCGACTGTGCCGTAGGGCTGATTCAAGGCGCCCATCCGCCGCTCCTCCTCCACCACATTGCGCTCCGTGAAGAACCCTTCCTCGTCGATTTTCAGAAAAGCCATGCGCTCCGCTTCCAGCCACAAGGCCAGCTCGAGCTGATTGGAGGGAACCTCGCAAACGTACGTAGTGTGGTCGAAGTCCGTGTATGCGTTGGAATCTCCGCCACACTGCCGGACGTAGTCGTCGAACTTCTCGGGAGGCAGCGCATCGGTGCCGCGGAACATCATGTGCTCGAACATGTGGGCAAATCCCTGACGCTCGGGGTTTTCGTTCTTGGAGCCCACGTGATACCACAACTGCACCGCGACGATCGGGCACGAGTGGTCCTCGAGCGAGACGACGGTTAACCCATTGTCGAGAACGAAGCGCTGGAAGTCGTATGGGCGTTCGGCGGCTCGCAGCGGGCAAAATGCATAAAGGGCGATCAGCACCCCAAGCCACAGGTTCTTGCGCTGGTGAAACATGCTCTCTCTCCATCACGAAGTCCGAGATTGCCGGCCGCAACCCTCGCTGCTGCGGCGTCCGGCAGAAACACCGACCGGTCTGCTTTCCTGAGACGCGGTTTGTGGTTGTCGTTATCGCCTTTCGGGGGCAATCTGGCAAGGTTAACCGAAGATCGTCCGTTGGATGGCTATCCTCCGCGTTCACGATCCAGATTCAGAAGACTCATCGGCTTCGAAGTACCTGACGCGGTCATGCGAACAATGCCACTAACCGCTCATCCTTCTCCCGCCGCTCCGGGCGGTCGTCCTTCTGCCAGCCCTCAATCTTGTCGGCCAGCGCCCGCAGCGCACTACTCGTCCGGCTCGAAAACCGCCAACCCTGCTGTCCACCGTACCGGCTGTTCATCCATGTGACGTGCTCGATCAGGCCGAGCCTGGCGAGCTTCGCGCGGGCGCGCTGAAGGGTTCGCCTGCTGATGTCGAAGCGGCATTCAAGGTCGGCCAAAGTGGGTATGGGTTGCTTGGCTGCCCTGAGTGCCAGGAGAATTCGCGCGGCGGCGTGCTGCTGGTTCTTGTTGCCAGGAAAGAGCATCGCCACGAGATCGGTGAGGTCATCAATCCGGCTGACCCGACGGTACCGAAAATCGATCTTCGTTGATTCGTTCATCGGCGCTTACCGGATGACGGCCGTTCGTCCAGTTCACGTTCTTTCTCCCATCTAAGGCCGGTGCCGTTCGCAGACAAGGCCTCCGTTCTCAGCCTGCCGCTCAGCATCTCCTGCCGCAGCTTATACCGCTCCTTGCTGATGCGGATTGCGTGGTCACGGAGTTCGGTGCCGAAGGTTCTCTCTATGAATAGTATGGACTCGAAGGCTGAGGTATAGATGTCGGTCATGACCCTCTGGAACCGCCAACGCACACCCTGCCGGGTCATGCGGAAGGCCCGATTGATCTTGTCGCCGTAGGTGCCGCGGAGGATCATGTAACTCGGTCGATCGACCTTCAGCTCAACACTCAGCTCATGCGATTGCATGAGTTCGCGCAGCAACTCAAGAAATGTGCGATCCTTTTCAGTCAGTTTCACGATGCCTCACCACGATTTCCAGGCCTTCCTGGCGGATTTCAATCAGCCCGGCATGGGCCATGAAGATGATTGCGATGAAGCGCCATACGCGGTCCAAACGGGCGTCTTCACTCAAGGGTGGTATCTCATCAAAGCCGATCGGAGAGGGTTCCAGATGGGCCTGGATGTGGCCCTCGTAGCGCGACAGGTCGAAGCTCTGGCGATTGAGCTGTTGGATTTCGGGCTGGCCGCCGGCTATCAAACTGTTCAAGGCCTCAGCCAACCCCGGAATCGCACCCAGATCAGCCGGCCACGCTTCCAGCATCGCGGACCGGCTCTCGATCAGCCGCGTTTGCAGGCGAGCCCTCTGGTCACTCTTGCGTTCCCGGTGCTCGGCCATCTTCTGCCGAAAGTACTGCGCGTCGAAGACCAGGCCGTCGAAGAGAAAGCGTGATGACACGTCATTCCCGCACTGCGTGCAGCGGTAGCGCCGGACCTCGATCTTTAGAGTTCCGCCGCAGTCCGAGCACCGCTGAAACGCGACCGTCGGGTCGAACGCATGTGCGCACTCTGGGCACATGCACCGTCCTTCGGCGACCATGGCAAGCTTGCCTTCGCACTTCGGACAGGCGTGCGCGAGGAGCATTACTTCGTAGAAGAACTGGCGGACGCGGTCGGTGTACATGGTGACGGCTTCCGTCACGCGAAACGCCATGCTGATGATGTTTATTGATCCGAACATGTTGCGTGTTCCTCGGCTTGCTCCGCGCTTGGGCCTGAGTCGGCAGGCTGAACCGGCACGGTTGCCTGCTGCTTTGGCGTGAACTTTCGCCTGCACGCCTTGCACTGCCGGATTCGGCGAATGCCCATGGTCTTGGTCTTGCGCACGCCCTTGCGAATCGAGCTGGATCCGCAGTACGGGCACGCTGGTGGTCTTCCTCTTGCCATATTCATCACCTCATGAGGTTTGGAGCGAGGCCTAAGTACTTAAACGTGTCGGTGCCACGAGGCGGTGGTGACGGGCGTGAGGTCCGGAGTTTACGCGTCATGATTCGAGGTTCCCGACGACACTAAAGCCTGCTTCGCGGCCGTGCGAGACCCGAAAGAGAGAGTAGAGTTTACACGTCAGGAGCATCCTGTTGTGGTAGTGTGTGTCAATATTTTTTCTCTTCTCTTCTCTTCTTCTTTCTTCTTCTATTTGTTTCTATGTAAGAGGTCAGCCGTTTGCAATGGCTTACTCGGGTAACTGCGGGAGTTTCCCGGTGGTCAGGTAGGTTGTGAGGGCGTCGGCGATGGTCTGCGTGGGGTTGAGG
>JBARRC010000139.1:0-10278 GCA_049644045.1 Phycisphaerae bacterium | reverse complement strand
GTAGGGACGATTGAACCGACAAGCGGCATTCATCCGTCCCTACGGGACTGGGATCGTTCGCAAACACCACGTTCCCAGCGATAAATCGCTGGGCTATTGTCAAATGTCCCTCCGGGACAAGGTTCCGGTCCGGCTGCACCAGCTCGGAAGATGTGGGTAATAGCAAGGCGCAAGCGACGGGTTAGGATGTTCGCGCGTCGGGCTCTTTTATGCCCTACGCCGGATCGGGACTCGAGCGATTGGCCACGGGACGTCCTACACACGGGCTCGAAGGTGGATTACGATGGCGGTTGTACGAAAGGTCCCCTTTCAGGATGGGGGCCGGAGACGACCGCGTGGATGGACCGCAGATTACATCAGCCGTCGCCCCATCCCGGGGGCGGCAGTGGGAGCTGCTGGGCAACCGTAACTTCATCCTTCTGTGGTGCGCCTACGGCGTCAGCGCCATGGGCGATCACCTCTCCGAGATGGCGATCCTGAAGACGCAGGATGCGCTCAACGCACAGGTCGACATCACGCCGCTCAACGCCCGAATGTTGTTCATGTTCTTCGTGCCGTTTTTCCTGCTGGCGCCGGTGGCGGGCCTGTTGGCCGATCGTTTGCCCCGTCGCGGGCTTATGATCACAGCCGATGTGGTCCGTTGCGGCATCATGCTCCTGTTCTCCACGCTGATCGCGTGGACTGAAGGCTGGGGCTCCTGGGGGCCGTTTCTGCCCCTGCTGCTGGTCGGTATGTTCGCGGCCATGTTTTCTCCGGCGCGCTCCGCCTTGCTTCCCACGCTGATCCGTCCCAGCCAACTTGTCCGGGCCAATGGGATGATCGCCGGGCTTGGGATTATCGCTACGATGGGCGCGGCCCTCGCTGGAGGTTATATCGCCAATCACTATGCGGCGGTGGTGGCGTTCCGCCTGGACGCCGCGACGTTCCTGGTGAGCGCGGCAGTGCTTTCGTTCATGCGTCTTCGGCACCTCCGCGCCCGTAGCGGGCCTTCCCGCGGGCGCGGCGCCTCGGTGGGTGAGTTGGTGGACGGTTTCCGTTACGCGAAATGTCACCGGCGCGTTCTCGAACTCCTGGCCGTCGCCGTACTGGTCTGGTTCTGCGGCGCGCTGGTCAACAGCGTGATTCCCGCCATTGCGCGCGACGTGTACGGTGGCACCTACCAGACCATAAGCGGCTACCGGGGGTTTTTGGGATTGGGCTTCATCATCGGTGCGATCATCATCTCCACATTGGGCGACGCGTTGCGGAGCGAAATCGCGATCACCTGGTGCCTGTTCGGAATCGCGGTGAGCATTGCGACGTTCGCATCGTCGGTCTTCCTCCCGTTGCAGCCGGGTACGCTTGCCGCAATCGGCGCGGTCGGGGTCGTGGCAGCCGGGATGTTCGGCGTAGGCATCATGGCCAGCTTCAATTCACTCCTGCAGCGCATCGTGCCGAACCGGGTCCGGGGGCGCATCTTCGGCGTCAGGGATTTGTGCACCACCGCCGCGCTGTTGACAGCCACCGGTTTCCTCGGATTGCCGCAGGGAACCCGTGTCGACCAATGGGTCGGCTATATCCTGGTGGTTGTTGCATTGGTGACATTCGTTGCGGGCTTTGTGACACTCCACGTCCGCCTCCAGCGCAGCGAGCAGGGGAAGGGCATTACGATCGCGTGGAATTTCCTCGAGCTTTTCGCAAAGTTCTGGTGGCGATTCAAGCGCATCGGGCCGTCGACCATTCCTCGGGAGGGTCCTGTCATCGTTACGGCCAATCACACCTGTCCGGCCGACCCGCTGTTCCTCAGTGCATCCCTGCGCTATCGGGTTATCTCGTTCCTCGTAGCGGTGGAGTACACCAATTGGCCGATCGCGCGGTCGTTTATGCGCCTGATCGAGTGTATTCCCGTAAGGCGTGAGGATCGGGATACGGCCGCGACGAAGCAGGCGATCCGGCACCTGCGGGCGGGAAAGGCAGTGGGAATATTCATTCAGGGTAGGATCATCCCACCGGGCGAGACCGGGGAGCCGAAGGACGGTGCCGCGATGCTCGCGCTCAAAACCGGGGCAACCGTCATCCCCGTCCACATCAGCGGCACCGTCTATCGCCGTGGAATTGTGCGCGGGCTGTTGGCACGGCATCGCGCTTGCGTCCGGTTCGGTCCACCGGTTAGCCTGAGCGAGTTTGCATCGGAAAAACCCAACCGTGAGGCGGTGCGGGCGGCCAGTCGAAAGATTCTCGCGGCGATCCAGGCGCTTGCACCGCCGGCGAAGGATTAACCCGACACGCGCCCCTGACCGAAATAACTGAGACAGTGCACCGTCGGAGCAACGACATGAATCAGCTTGATCTTTGGAGACGCTACCAGCAATACCTGTGCGTTGCCCCTGGCATTGGCCTCCAGCTCGACATCAGCCGGATGATGTTCGATGAACCTTACATCGAAAGCATGGCTGAGCCGATGGCCCGCGCGCTGACCGCGATGGACGAACTCGAACGCGGCGCGAAGGCCAACGTCGATGAAGATCGCATGGTGGGTCATTACTGGCTGCGCGCCCCAGAGTTGGCACCCGATGCAGCGATCCGCGCGGACATCGAGCAGACCATTGCAGCGATCAAACAATTTGCCATTGAAGTGCAAAACGGGCAGATCGTGCCCGAACGCGGCGACGGATTCTACGTCGTACTCGTCATCGGAATCGGGGGATCGGCGTTGGGGCCGCAGTTTGTCGCGGACGCACTCAGTACCAGCGACGATCCCGTCATCGTTCGTTTCATCGACAACACCGATTCCGACGGCATCGACCGCACGCTTGCGGAGCTGGACGAAGCCTTGCCGCAGACGCTGACGCTGGTCTTCTCGAAATCGGGTGGCACGAAAGAGACACACAACGGGATGTTGGAGGTAGCCGCCGCCTATCAGCGCAAGGGGCTCAGCTTCGCAAAGCATGCCGTGGCTGTGACGTGCGAGGGGAGTACACTTCATAAAGAAGCGGTGGCTGAAGGCTGGCTTCGGACCTTCCCCATTTGGGACTGGGTCGGGGGTCGCACGTCGGTGCTCTCAGCCGTGGGTCTGTTGCCGGCCGCGCTGCAGGGAATCGACATCGACGCGATGCTGGCCGGAGCGCGCGATTGCGATATGGTGACGCGCGAGCGGGAGGTGATGAAGAACCCGGCCGCACTACTGGCACTAATGTGGCACTACGCAGGCGGAGGCAAGGGCGAACGTAACATGGTCGTCCTACCCTACCGCGACCGACTCGGCCTGCTCGGCCGATACCTCCAGCAATTGGTCATGGAGTCAGTCGGTAAGAAGCGCGACCGCTCCGGGCGGGTGGTCCATCAAGGTCTGACGGTCTACGGTAACAAGGGCAGCACGGATCAGCATGCCTATGTACAACAGCTTCGCGAGGGTCCGAATGATTTCTTCGCCACGTTCATCAGCGTGCGACGCGACCGCGACGGAAGATCACTCATGGTCGAGGAGGATGTCACCACCGGCGACTATCTCAGCGCCTTCTGGCAGGGGACGCGGGCAGCCCTGTACGAAAACAGCCGCGAGTCAATTACAGCCGTACTTGACGAACTCAACGCCCGTAGCATCGGCGTGTTGATCGCGCTGTTTGAACGCGCGGTCGGTCTGTATGCGGAGATGATTGATGTCAATGCCTACCATCAGCCGGGCGTCGGAGCCGGCAAAAAGGCCGCCGGCGTGGTTCTGGGCCTTCAACGGAAGGTGCTTGCCCATCTTCGCAAAAGCCCCGAGGTCGCAATGACCGTGGACGAAATCGCCGAGGCCATCGGCGAACGCGAGGTTGCGGAAAACATCCAACACATGCTCGACCATATGGTGGCCAATCCCGATCACGGCATAACCCGCACAGCCGGGACGAATCCGTTCGACGCACGGTACGGTGTCGGGGAGTCATCGCGGGGATGAGGGGATGAGTTTGCTTGCGTGGGCGCATAGAATACCGCCGGCATGGCAAGGTCAGCGAACATCCAGCGGAACGACCGTCGTAGCGGCTGGGTACGGCGGGTCGTGCTGGTGGCCCTGTTCGCGGTGGCGTTCGGCTACGTGGAAGCCGCGGTGGTGGTCTACCTGCGTGTCATCTACGATCCGGTCCGCGCTTCGCTGTATCCCGATCAGCCACCCGGCTCATTACTCCCGCTGGTGACGCTCGAGCAACTACGCGAGGCGGATCCGCTGCACATTCGGCGCTTGGGTATCGAATTGGGGCGCGAGTTGGCCACGATGGTCATGCTCGTGACGGTCGCCTCCTTGGCAAGACGCCGACGGGGCGAGTGGGTGGCCATGTTCATGATCAGCTTCGGTGTGTGGGATATCGCGTACTATGTTGGATTGAAGGCGATGATCGGGTTCCCCGCGTCGCTTCTGACTTGGGATATCCTGTTTCTCTTGCCGGTGCCCTGGCTGGGGCCGGTGCTGGCGCCGGTGATCGTCTCGTTGAGCATGATCGGTGCCGGGCTGGTGCTGCTCGCTGAAGCCGGGCGCGGACGGGTCCTGCGAGCCGGGTGGTTTCATTGGGTTGCCATCATCGTGGGTGGCTTGGTCATTATTGTGAGTTTTTGCTACGATTACGCCCGGACAACAACCGGGGAACTGCCCGGTCGTTTCAACTGGCTTGTCTTCGCGGCCGGTGAAGCAATCGGGCTGCTGGCATTTGCGCACGCCATGACACGTGGGCGTCGATCCCTTGAGCATTAACGGGCGCGGCTTATAATTCTGGCATCTAAATTGAAGGGGATATTCGGCGCGGTGGATCCCCTTGCTTCCAGGAGCGGTGCGCTTGTAGACCGCAGAAAGGATCGGACGGCAGTGGCTGACGTGACAGCAGACGCAGGCGCGTTTGGTGAACGGTACCATTTTCTGGCTCGGCGGCTTCACTCCCTCTCGGGCATCATTCCGGTGGGAGTGTTTCTTTGTGTTCACCTGTCGGTGAACGCCTCGATCATGGCGGGGCCTGGGGCATTCCAGTACGCCGTGGATCAGATTCACAAGCTGAACAATCTGGGCATTCTCAAAGCCGTGGAGGTGCTGTTCATCCTGATACCCATCGCCTTTCACGCCGTCGTGGGCGTGATCATCTGGCTTACGAGCATGCCCAACCTGGTGCAGTATCAGTACGCCGGCAACCTCCGATACACGTTCCAACGCTGGACGGGCGTCATTGCCTTTTTGTTCATTCTGGTGCACCTGTGGCACGTGCACTGGATCATTCCCGGTGGTGCTGAGTTTGATCCGCACGCCGTCGCCGAGAGCACGATTGCCGCGATGAACACGTGGTGGACCGCTCCTGTATATGCCATCGGTGTTCTTTGCGCCGTGTTCCATTTCGCCAACGGGATCTGGTCTTTCTTGATCGTCTGGGGCATTACGATCGGTCCCAGGTCGCAGACGATTAGTGCCTGTGTTTGTGCGATCATCGGCATCGTCCTCGGGCTGTTCGGTTTTGGTGCGCTGATCCGGCTCAAGACGATGGACGCTTCGATGATGGTCCCGCCGGCGACGATGGAAAGCCACACAACCAGCTTGGGCGACGACACGGTCCTGCATTCGTGATTGCAACGATAACGCTTGGTGGGGTTTCAACCAGACGACCTTCTTCCAGGAAGCTTTCTCAATGGCAAGAAAATCAAGAGTGATAGTAATCGGCGGCGGGCTGGGAGGCCTGTGGGCCGCGATGCGCATCGCGGAGAGGGGTGTCCCCGTGGCCATCTTCTCCCTTTTCCCGGTCAAGCGGTCTCACTCCTGCTGTGCTCAGGGTGGTATCAACGCGGTGCTCGACGTGAAGGGTCAGAACGACTCGATCTGGCAGCACATCGTGGACACCATCAAGGGCGGCGACTACCTGGCTGACCAGCCGCCGATCAAGAACCTGTGCGAGGAGGCGCCGGGCATCATCCGAACCTACGACCGCATGGGCGTAACGTTCAGCCGGACGCCCGAAGGAATCATGGACCAGCGTCTTTTCGGCGGTGTGAAGAACCGTCGTACGGCCTTCGCCGGTGCCACCACCGGCCAGCAACTCCTCTACACGGCTGATGAACAGGTCCGCGCCCACGAAGCAAACGGAGCAGTGACCAAGTACGAGAACTGGGATTTCCTCTCGTTGGTGCTGGATGACGAGGGGGCCTGCCGCGGCATCACAGCCATGGATCTGAAGACCATGAAGGTTCGAGCGTTCCGCGCCGATGCGGTCATTGTGGCGACCGGCGGGCTGGCCCTTATCTATGGTCGTTCGACGATGTCCACAAACTCCACCGGAGCACCGGCATCCCGCGTTTACCAGCAAGGGGCCAAGTTTGCCAACGGCGAGTTCATCCAGTTTCACCCTACGGGCATGCCGGGGCATGACAAGAACCGGCTCATGTCCGAAGCTTGCCGTGGTGAGGGAGGGCGCATCTGGGTCCCGCGCAAGGCGGGTGACACACGCGATCCATTGGATATCCCGGAGGACGAGCGGTTCTATTTTCTTGAGGAGTGGTACCCGGCCTACGGCAACACCGTCCCGCGGGATGTGGCTTCCCGGGCGATCTGCCGGGTCGTTCGCCACATGGGCCTGGGATTGGGCGGGGAAGACCTCGTCTACCTTGATTTGACCCACCAGCCGAGGGAATTTTTGGAGACAAGGCTTGGTGACATCTTGGAGATGTACCGGACCTTCGCTGGTGAAGACCCGTGTACGCGGCCAATGAAGATCTTTCCCGCCACGCATTACTCGATGGGCGGTCTCTGGGTCGACTTTGGGAAGGACGAGCAAACCGGCGGGATGGCTCGCATCCATCCGAAGAACCACGCCACCACTGTCCCCGGCCTGTATGCGTCCGGAGAATGTGACTTCGCCTACCACGGCGCGAACCGCCTGGGGGCCAACTCGCTGCTGAGCGCTTCGTTCAGCGGTCAGGTGGCCGGCGATGCCGCGGTCGCGTACGTCAAGGGGCTTGGCAAGAGCAATGAGGATCTGCCGGAAAGCGCTTATGATAATGAGCGGAAGCGCCAGGAAGAGATCAACCAGGCGATGACGTCTTCGGACGGGGGCGAGAATCCCTTCGCCCTCCACCGGGATCTGGGTGATCTCATGCGGGAGCACGTGTTCGTGGAGCGGAGCAACGAAGGCCTCGACAAGGCCCTTGACGGTATCGGCAAACTCAAGGAACGCTCCAGGAGAATCTCGCTTGACGACAACGGGGCGTGGGCTAACCAGTCCCTATCCTGGGCGCGGCAGGTTCAAGACATGATTGTCCTGGCCGAGGCGATTGCCAAATGTGCGCGGCTGCGCGATGAATGCCGCGGCTCGCATTACAAGGCTGAGTTCGAGCTCAAGGTTCCGGAAGGCAAATTCGAGGGTGATCCGGAGTACGAGGAGTACAAGGCCAAGTGGAAGGCCAACAACGAAAAGTGGCTCAAGCACTCGATTGCCACTCATACGGAGGACGGCCCGAAGATCGAGTACAAGCCGGTGGATATGTCCGTGCTTCCGCCGGAGAAACCGAGAGACTATCGCTAGAATCGTGAAGCGTAGCTCGTGAAGCGTATCTCGTGAAACGCTCGTGCGAGAATCCAACGCTCGTGCGAGAATCCTTTCTCGCACGAATGGGCCGAGAAGGGATTCTCGGCCCAGCGAAACCACGCTTCACGAGACACGCTCGGGAGTAAGGAAACAGATAGATGAGTGAAGAAATCCATTTCAAGATAAAGCGCCAGGACGGCCCCAACGTTGCGTCGCACTGGGAAGAGTTCAAGATGCCATACTCTCCCGGGCACAATGTGGTTTCGGCTTTGATGTACCTGCGCGAGCATCCCGTCAACATACACGGTGAGAAGGTCGAGCCGGTCGTGTGGGAGAGCAATTGCATGGAGGAGGTCTGCGGCGCGTGTTCGATGCTGATCAACGACGTGCCCCGCCAGGCCTGCGCCGCATTGATTGACGAGCTTGAGCAGCCTATCGTGCTCGAACCGCTGAGTAAGTTCCCCTTGATCCGTGATCTGATGGTGGACCGTCAGGAGATGTTCGACGCCCTGCTCAAGGTGAAGGCGTGGGTGCCGACAGACGGCTCGTGGGACATCCACCGGCACGCACCTCTAATCTCACCGTCAGAGCAGTCCATTCGTTACCTGTTCTCGCGGTGCATGACTTGCGGGTGCTGTATGGAGGCCTGCCCGCAGTTCCACAAGGGTTCCAAGTTCATCGGGCCGGCACCCCTGGCACAGGTGGACCTGCATAACTCGCATCCCACCGGAAAATACATCAAGGAGGACAGACTTCACGCCATCATGGGCGACGGCGGCATTACCGACTGCGGCAACGCTCAGAATTGCATCAAGGTATGCCCCAAGGACATTCCGCTTACCGACGCCATTGCGAGGTTGGGGCGTCAGACGACGTCCCAGTGGCTCCGTGATCTGTTCGTGAAGTAGCCTCCCGTTGCCGAACGTGGATCTTGGTTAACATGTCGTCGTATTGACGCAGCAGGTATTCGTTTGATGGGCCGCTGCGCAGGTGGGACCAGGGAAATATCTCATCCATGGGCCTGGTGCGGTGGGCGTACCAGGCCGGATCGATCCCCGTGGCGTCGAAGGCTTCCGTCCAGAGGTTTGACTTGAAGCACTCATCCCAGCCGTCGAAGCGGGCGCCGGACTTGTAGGCATACTCGATTGCGTCCGCAAGTCTGCGATCGCCTCTGGCGAAGACGGCTTCGAGGACCGAGCGTTCGACGGAATGCGTTTTGATTCTGACCCGGCTGCGTCTTTTGCCCGTTCGACCGAGCAGGCTGACCATTCGTCGGCGGGCTTCATAGAAGTAATCCGCCTCGGGTTGGGCTGCCCATTGGAGGGGGGTGTGCGGTTTGGGCACGAGCCAGCCGACGGAGGCCTTGATCTGCGCCGGCCCCTTGCCAAACTCGCGCCGGGCCTCGCTGACCTGGCGGGAGAGGTGCACGATCCCGTCGATGTCCTCCGGTCCTTCGCCGGGGAAGCCGCACATGAAATAGAGTTTGACGGTTCGCCACCCGGCTGCGTACGCCTCCTTGGCGCCGTCAAGCAGGTTGCCGTCGGTGACGAGCTTGCCGATGGCGGCCCGCATATCATCGTTGGCGGCTTCAATGGCCATGGTCAGCCCGCTCTTGCGGACCGTGCTGACCATCCACGGGATGTCTTGAAGCATCTTGTCGACGCGCAGGGAGGGCAGCGAGATGTTTACCCGTTGCAGCGCGAATCGCTCGTTGATGCGACGTGCGAGGTCGGGCAGATGGGGATAGTCCGACGTGGAAAGCGACAAAAGGCCGACCTCATCCATCCCGGTGGACCGATACATCGTCTCGGCCAATTCGAGAATCTTGTCGACGCTGCGCACGCGCAGCGGTCGCTTGGTGTGACCTGCGTGGCAGAAGCGGCAGCGCCGCGGGCAGCCACGCATGATCTCGATTGCGATCCGGTCGTGCACGACTTCGACGTGTGGAACAAGCGGCTTGAGTGGGAACGGCGCATTCTCGAAGTCAGGGGTATGACATCGCTTGATGGTTGGCGGGATCGCCGGGTCGGTTGGCGTGATCGACTCAATCGTACCGTCGTTCTTATACATTACATCGTAGAGCGACGGTGCGTAGATCCAGTCAAATCGCCTGGCCATCGCGCGGATCATGTCGCGTCGCCGCATCCCGCCGGCTTTGAATTCCCTATAGGCTTGCAAGATCGCCGCCATGGATTCCTCGCCGTCGCCGAGAACGACGAGGTCCAGGAACGGCGCCATCGGCTCGGGGTTGTCAGCCTGAGGGCCGCCGCCAATGACAAGCGGGTGGCTGTCGTCGCGATCGGCGGATCGTAGCGGGATGTGTGAGAGATCGAGCAACTGCAATACGCACGTGAACGCCATCTCGTACTGCAGGGAGATTGCGAGGATGTCAGCAGATGACACCGGCTGTCGCGTATCCCAGGTGAAGAGCTCGATGTGCTGGTGCCGCATGACTGACTCTGCGTCGTTCCACGGACAGTAGACGCGCTCGGCGCAGCAGTCGTCGGTGTGGTTGACCAGCCAGTAGAGGATCTGGCAGCCGAGATGGCTCATCCCAATCGTGTAGGTGTCGGGAAAGGCCACGGCGACCCGTACGTCGGCCCGTTCCCACATGCCCTCGGAGACAAGTTGGTTGAGCTCACCCCCGATATACTGCCCCGGCTGGGTTACGCGCGGTAAGAGTTCGTTGCTGATGCGATGGCGTAGGGGCTGCATTAGTATGCTGCGGCTTTAATATTGGTCGTCTCGATCGATTGTACCGTTC